>CAKTZN010000006.1 GCA_934635545.1 uncultured Oscillospiraceae bacterium
TTCAAGTCCTTCCCCCTCAGCGTGGAGGCCAACCAGCAGCGGCTGATGACCAACGCCTACTATCCCCTCGACCTGGCCGCAGAAGAGGCCATCTACCGCGAGTGCTATTGATATCCTTACCGGCCCAAAGCGCCCTCCGAAATGATTTCGGAGGGCGCTTTTTTGGTCGTTATACGCGGCAGGTCCAGCCGAAGGGATCGGGCCGCGTGCCCCACTGGATGCCGGTCAGCTCGTCATAGAGCTTCTGGGACAGTGCGCCGATCCGGCCGCCGTTGACCTCGTAGCGCACGTCGCCCCAGCCCAGGGCGCCGATGGGTGAGATGACGGCGGCGGTGCCGATGCACCATGCCTCCTCCAGGGCGCCGGTGCGGGCGGCCTCAAACAGCTCATCCACGCTCAGCAGGCGCTCCTCCACCGGCATGTTCCAGCTCTTCAGGAGCTCGATGGCGGACTTGCGGGTGACGCCCCGGAGGATGGAGCCGGTCAGGGCGGGGGTGACGACGGTGCCGTTGATCTTGAACATGACGTTCATGCCGCCGCCCTCCTCCACATACTTGCGCTCCACGCCGTCCAGCCACAGCACCTGGGAGTAGCCCTTGGCCTCGGCGCGCTCACCGGCACGGTTGGCCGCGCCGTAGTTGCCGCCGCACTTGGCCTCGCCGGTGCCGCCGCGGACGGCACGGACATCCTCGGTCTCCACCATGATGGGCACGGGCTTCAGCCCGTCGGCAAAGTAGCTGCCGGAGGGAGAGAGGATGATGACGAAGGACGCCTCATGGACGCCGTGCAGCGCCAGGGTGGGGTCGGTGGAGTACAGGAAGGGGCGGATGTACAGGCTGGTGCCGGGGTCGGAGGGCACCCAGCTCTGATCCACGCGGACCACCTCCTTGATGGCCTGCAGGGCGTCGTCGGGATCCACCTGGGGCAGGCCCAGACGCTCACAGGAGCGGTTCAGCCGGGCAATGTTCTCCCAGGGTCGGAAGAGCTGCACCTGGCCGTCAGGGCGGCGGTAGGCCTTCAGGCCCTCGAACACCTCGGTGCCGTAGTGCAGGACGCTGGCGGCGGGAGACAGGGCGATGGGGCCGTAGGGCACGACGCGGGCGTTGTGCCAGCCGTCCTGCTCGGTGTAGTCCATGACGAACATGTGGTCGGTGAACACGGTGCCGAAGCCCAGTTGATCGGAGGGGGGCAGGGTGCCGGGATGGGGATTCTTCGTGACAGTGATATTCATAGTGATTACCTCCGGATTTATATTTTCAGATTCAGATCTCTTTCAGATGCTCCATATTGTGGCGGATGCCCTCGCAGCACTGGTGGAAGGTGGCCTTCTCCTCATCGGTCAGGGGCAGCTCCACCACCTCCTCCACGCCGTTTGCGCCGATGACGCAGGGGACACCGGCGAACAGGCCGCTCTCGCCGTACTCGCCGCACAGCTCCATGCTGGCGGGCATGACGGCCTTTTCGTCGTGCAGCACGATGTGGGCCATGCGGGCGGCGGTGGTGGCGATGCCGTACTCGGTGCAGAACTTGCCGGAAAAGGTGACCCAGCCGCCGCCGATGGACTCCTTCTGCAGGGCGTCCCGGTCAAAGCGGAAGCGCTCGTCCGTCTCGGCCCACTTGTCCAGGGGCATGCCCTTGAAGCTGACGCAGGACCATGGGGCGAACTGCTGGTTGCCGTGCTCGCCCAGCATGTAGCAGGTGATGGACTTGTGGTCGATGCCGGTCTGGCGGGCCAGGGCGCTGAGAAGTCGGGAGGTGTCCAGCCCCGTACCGGTGCCGAACACGCGGCCCTTGGGCAGGCCCAGGCCCAGCGCCAGCTCACGGGTGACGATGTCGCAGGGGTTGGTGATGTTGATGAGCACGCCGTCAAAGCCGCTGGCCTTCACCTTTTCCGCGTAGCCGCGGACGGCGGGGATGGTGAAATCCATCTCGGTCACCCGGTCGTGGGTGCCCCGCAGCAGCTCGATCTTGCCCACACTGTTGACGATCACGTCACACTCGCCCAGATCGGCGAAATCACCGGAGCGGACGGTGACCCGGTGGGGCAGATACGCCGCCGCGTCGCGGAGATCCTGCACCTCGCTGGCCAGCTTCTGCTGGTTCTGATCCACCAGCACCAGCTCGTCGGCGATGCCCTGCACCGCCAGCGCATAGGCCACATGGGCACCCACATGGCCCAGACCGATCACACCAAGAACACGTTTTTTCATATGCAATACACTCCTTTATTGGTACATAAATCGTATTTTAAGCCCCGAAATGGGGGAATAACACGCAGGTATACAGCATGGTCAGCACCATGTACAGCACCAGGATGACAGCGAAGGCGGGCAGCGTCCGCTTCATGACCTGGTTCTCATTGCCCACCTGATCCACCGTGGCGCAGGCGGCCACCGTATTGTTGGGGCAGATCAGGTTGCCCAGAGAGGCGCCGGCGTTCTGTCCGGCAAACACGGTGATGGGATTCATGCCCAGCGCCTGGGCCGCCTGGATGTGCATGTCGGCGAACATAATGTTGGAGCCGAGGCCCGTGCCGGTGATGAAGGAGCCGCTGGCGCCGATGAGAACGGCGGCGGCGGGATAGAACCGGCCCACCACGGCGGCGATGTCAGAGGCCAGCAGGTTCATCATGCCGGTGGAGGGGGACTGCATGATATACGACACCACCAGCAGGCTGCCCATGGTCACCAGCACCGGCAGCACATGGCCCACCGTCTTGGCGCAGATGCGGCCGTACTGCTTCATGCCGGTTTTCAGCGTCATGGCGCCCAGGAAGCCGCAGATGAGGATCACCACGTCCACCCACACGATATAGCCGAAGGTACACATGACGGCGAAGCCGTTCTTCACCAGCGCCGGGAAGCCGTAGCGCACGGCGGGCAGCAGCACCAGCATGTAGATGTAGGGGGACATGGCCCGGAAGGGGCCGTACTTCTTCTCCTGCCCGGCGAAGCGGTAGCGGTACTCCTCCGGCGTCCTGACGCCCACCAGCTTGACGTAGGCCACGCTGAGGAGGATGGAAAGAAGGCCGGTGCCCATGGAGGTGACCTCGGCGCCCACGAAGTTGGACAGCACGAACATCACCGCGCCGGTGGACACACCGGCAAAGCAGAGGTAGGGCACGATGCCCTTGAAGCCCTTGCGGCCAAAGGTCATGGCCACCATGATGAAGGGGATCACCAGCACGCCGAACATGTGGATGCGACCCACCATGGCGGAGTTCAGCGCCACGGTGCTGAGGCCCGCGTCGGTCAGGGCCGCGCCGCCGTTGATGGTGGTCAGGCCCGCGCCGCCCCAGGAGCAGGGCGTGGCGTCGCCCAGCAGGGCAAGGGCGATGGAGGTCACCGGGTCAAAGCCCAGGGCCACCAGGAACGGGGCGGCGATGGCGGCGGGAGAGCCCGCGCCTGCCGCACCCTCCAGGAAGATGGGCAGCATCATGCCGATGATGACCACCTGTACCCGGCGGTCGTCGCTGATGCGGGCGATGGCGCCCTTCACCTCGTCGATGGCGCCGGTATCACGGAGCAGGTTCAATATCACAAAGGCGCCGAACACCATCAGCACGATCTTCAGGCCCTCCTTGATGCCCTTCCAGAGGAGGGCGTCATAGACGGCCACGTTGTCCTTGAAGGCGGCGCCGGTCACGTTGAAGTAGGTAAAGGCCAGCAGAAGTGTCCACAGCAGGGCAACAGGCGCAACGCGCTTGGCGGACTGACGAAAGCCCAGAATGCCCACCAGCACCACCACGATGGGGCTGAGTGCCATGACAAAATTCAGGAAGTCCATAGGAGTTTTCTCACTTTCTTGTTGGTTGAATTTTTGTGGCGTTTCTCTGCTGGCCAGGCGAGAGCTGCCGGGATCTATGAAAAAAGAGGCCCCGCCGGATGGCGGAGCCTCTTGCTGCAAATGCTTTCGTGTACTTACGAGGGCAGGCAGGGGGAAGGGGACGTCATGTTCCGGCATGTGAAAAGGCTGGCCAAAACCAGCAAAATAATAATGGACGCCAGCAAAATGGCGTCCATGGGCAAAATAATGCTGTTGTCGGAGCATGCGGACACAGCGCAGGCGGCCTGCGCGTAAGCGGTCATCGGGGCGAATACGTTGGTCATCATCATGTCCGCTGTGTCCTTTCGTAAGATTTGACCGGAGTGTAGCACACATTTTCTCCCAATGCAAGAGGAAAATTATGCCAGAAACGCAGAATCGTCCGAACGCACAAGTCCTGCCCCGCCGTGTCCCCGGAAACTTAGGCAAAAGGGCGAGACTGTCCGCCGACCGCGGACAGCTCCGCTTATGGCAGCCATCGGAAAACGGAAAGGATTTGCAAAACGGGGCCAGGCCTGCTATACTGCACCTAACAGCTTTTTCCGGGAGGGTTCCGTATGAACGATCTCAGCGTTTCCAAGATTTTGTCAACGTCCCTGGGCGGGTTCACCCTGGGGCATATTCTCTCCGCCATCCTGACGCTGCTGGTCTGTCTGGTGGTGGTGCGGCTGGTGATGAAGCTGGTGACCCGGCTTCTGAATCGCGTCCAGAAGCTGAACGACCGGCTGCGGAAGATCACCCTCACCGCCGTGAAGGCGGTGCTGTATGTGCTGACGGCCATCATCACCGCCGGGGCCCTGGGCGTCAACACCACGTCGCTGACGGCCATCATGTCGGTGCTGACCTTGGGCGTGACCCTGGCGGCGGAGGACATCCTGGGCAACGTGGCCGGAGGGCTGGTGATCCTGTCCTCCCACCCCTTCAGTCTCGGCGACGTCATCGAGGTGGACGGGGCCGAGGGCACCGTCCGGGAGATCACCCTGAACCACACCAAGCTGGAGGCGTATGACGGCCAGATCATCATGGAGCCCAACAAGACCCTGGCCTCGGCCAAGGTGGTGAACTATACCACCCTGGGGCGGCGGCGGATCGTCCACAACGTGACCGCCTCCTACGACGCGCCCACCGAGGCGGTGAAGGCCGCGTGCCGCGAGGCCATGGATGTGCCCGGCGTGCTGGCCGACCCGGCCCCGGAGGTGCGGCTGGTCAGCTACGGCAGCAGCGCCATCGAGTACTCCGTCCGCTGCTGGGCGTCGGTGGCCGACTACTGGCGGGTGTACTTCGCGGTGAACGAGAATCTCCGCGACGCCTTCGCCCGCCACGGCGTGGAGATGACCTACGACCATTTGAACGTCCATGTGGTGGAGAAGTAAGTAATGTTTTGTAGGGGGCGGCGTCCCCGACGCCCCGCTATAAAACCAACACACGAAAAGGACAGGCGCATCCGCGCCTGTCCTTTTCTCTGTCTAAAATCTGCCGAGGAGCAGAGAATGAAGAACGTTTACTGTTCCTTCCGCCGCAGCCACGCGCAGCCGGTCAGGCTGAGGATCGCCATACCCGCGTACAGCAGCACACCCGCGTCGCCGGTCTTGGGAGAGCTGACGCTGGCGGCGGGGGTGGTGGGTGCGGGTCTCCGCCCGGTGGCGGGGATCACGGTGGATGCCTGGGTGATCTCCTTGGCGGCCTCGGCGTCCGCGTAGTACTTGCCGCAGCCCTCACAGTACCAGTACTCGGTGTTGCCGTTCAACCGGCTGGTGGCGGCGCTGGCGGAAACATGCTTCAGATCATGCAGCACTTCGCCGCAGAGGTCGCAGACGTGATTATTGTCGGTATCCGTGTGGCCGGTCAGCACTTTGCCGCAGGCATCGCATTTATGGTCATTGTCCGTGTCCATGCAGGGAATCTGATTTGTATGGCAGGTGGTGCAGTAATGGCCGTAAAATTCGTCGTCGATGATGTTGTGATATTCCACATCTGACTTTGCATCACAGCCTTGAGTTAGACAGCAATGCCAATGCTGTTCGGTGCCGCTGGTCCAACTGCTGGCGAAACTGTGATCACTCTTCTCTCCGCGCTCCGCGCCGCAGACCGTGCATTTGGCCCGCGCCTGGCAGGTGGCCGTACCGTTACAGTTCTCGATCTCGACGTGTGTTGTGTCACGCTGGCAGATGCGGCTATGGGTGCCGTCGCCGTTGGATGTCCACTCGCTCCAGATGTGGCCCAGAATACCGTATTGAGCGCCGCATTTCTCGCAGATTTTTCCCGTGGTGCAAGTCACTGCGCTGTCATCGCCGCCGATGTGCTTGCCTAACGATCCGCCGGGAGAAAATTCTTCTGTCAAATCACATATCGTACATTGTACTCTTATCCAATGATAGACAGGGTCTGGCTTCGAGGAGATAGGGGTTGGAATATAAGCTAAAATATTCCAAGTGGTTTTTTTATTGCAAGTTTTGCAATACTGCGTTATTGTTCCCAGGTCTGTGCTACCCGCATCATCGGCGAAGGCCGTTACCGGCAGCAGCGTCAGCGTCAGCATCAGGGCCAGGGCAATGGCCAATAGTCGTTTTTTCATGTGTTCCGTTCCTTTCTTTTCATCCTGTCGTCGTTTCCTCTTACCTCATTTATGCTTCGATCCCCTGCAGGGAGAATTCGAACCGCATGGCCAGCGCCTGGAACAGCTCCTGCATCACCCGCTCGGCGGTGGCGCGGATGTCCAGCCCCTCCACGAACCGGATGGCCTGCTCCACCTCCGCCTCCGGGACTTTATAGGCCCGCAGCGTCATGGTCAGAAACAGCCGCAGCTTCTTCTCCAGCGTCAGTTCCCCGTCGCAGGGGTGGGCCATGTAGCCCCGCATGATGCTGGCCGAGCCGATCTCCATGTAATAGAAGTCCTGGGCCGTCAGCTCCGGCTGATAGGGGCCGAAGATCCGGTGCAGCTCTTTGGCCGTCTCGTGGAAGATGTATTCCGACGCCTCCTTCTGGGTATAGGCCTCGATATAGATCTCCCGCAGATTCTCGTTCAGCTCCGTCAGCGTCATCTGGATGGCCGTCTCGACCGCGTAGACGTATACCGGCGGCAGCTTTGCGCCCGCCGCGTCGCGGGCCATGGCGAACTGGTTTTCAAACATGAATTTTACCAGCTCCGTCAGCACGCCGTCCTTGGCCCGGAAGATGTTCTGGAACGAGCTGTAGGACACGTCGGCCCTTTCGATGATCTCTGCCAGGGTGGCCTTCTTGTAGCCTTTCTCCAGAAACAGCTTGACGCAGACGGTCAATATCCGCTTCTTGGCGGGCAGGCTGGCACTGGTCAGGGCCATGGGGATCACGTCCTCTCTTTTTATCTTTTTTGGTATGTACACCATCATTGTACCATGGATCTTCCCCCAACGCAAGCAAAATCGCGGATATTTTGCGTAAAGAAAAACGGCATGGCCGAAGCCACGCCGTTTTCCGGGGAAATATGCGGTTTTTCTCACGCCGTGCGCAGCACATACTTGCGGTAGCTGGCGCGGAAGTAGAGGTACTCCGCCGTGCCGGTGATGGCCCAGGAGAAGATGTACAGCAGATAGAGGGAGGGGATGGTGTGGAAAAAGGCGAAGACGGTGTACACCCAGATGACCCGGAACACGCAGGAGCCCAAAATCACGATGACGGTGGGTACCACGCTGCGGCCGATGCTGCGGGAGGCGGCGATGCTGGCGTCCATCCACGGGGCCACCGCGAAGGAGAAGCCCATGATCCGCAGGCGCTGCATCCCCGCGTCGATGACCTCCGGCTCGTTGGCGAAGATGGACAGGAACTCCCGGCCGAACAGCAGCAGCAAGCCCCCCGCCACGCCGCCCACGATGGCGGCATAGAGCATGCTGATGCGGTAGCTCTTCAGGATGCGGTCGTTGTTGCCCGCGCCCCAGTTGCGGCTGCCGAAGGTGGCGCAGGCGGTGTAAAAGGCGGCTATCATGTTGAAGATCAGGGTGTCGGCGTTGGCGGCGGCGGAGTTGCCGGACACCATCACCGCGTCGAAGGAGTTGACGCCCACCTGCACGAACAGATTTGCGATGGCGAAGATAGCGTTCTGCAGACCCGTGGGGATGCCGATGGCCAGCACCCGCCGTCCCGCCTGGGGATGGAACCGCAGCTTCCGCCAGTCCAGGCGGCACTCGTCACCCAGCCGCAGCAGATGCAGCACGATCAGCATGGCCGACAGCCACTGGGCGATGACGCTGGCCGTGGCCACGCCGTCCGCCGCCATGTGGCACTTGATGACGAAGAACAGGTTCAATATCACGTTCAGTACGCCGGACAGCGACAGGTACAGCAGGGGCCGCTTGGTGTCGCCGGTGGCGCTCAATACGCCGTTGCCGAAGTTATAGAGGGCCATGGCGGGCATGCCGAAGGCGTAGATCTTTAAGTAGAGTGTGGCGCCGTCGATCAGCTCCTCCTTGGTGTTCAGCAGCGCCAGCATGGGCCGGGCCAGCAGATTGCAGATCAGCAGCATGATGACGCCCGCCGCCGCGCAGATGATAAAGGAGGTGTGGACGGTCTTTTCCACCTGCTCGCCGTCCCGCAGGCCCAGTCCCCGGGCCACCGCCACGTTGACGCCGCTGCCGATGCCGATCAGCAATCCTGTGAACAGGGACACCAGCAGCGTGGTGGAGCCCACCGCGCCCAGCGCCCGGTAGTCGGCGAACTTGCCCGCGATGGCCACGTCGCTGAGGTTGAAGAGCACCTCCAGCACCTGGGTCAGCATCAGCGGCAGGCTGAACAGCAAAATATTCTTCCACAGTGACCCTGTGGTCATTTCAATGACGCGCTTTTCCCGTGCCATAGCCGCGCCCTCCTATTCTATAAAAATCCTGTATGCGATTGGACAGTATATCACGGTAATTTGTCGAAAACAACAGCATTTCCCTCCGATTTTCCTCTGGAGAAATGGCCGGAAATTGTGCAACATGCTCCCCCCTCCCCTGCCCTTCCGTGCCGCCGGAGGGGGAAAATCGTATATTTTGTGAACGAACATGGGATGTTTTGTGAACATTAGCACTCTACTATTGACAGTGCTAAAATCAGCGCTATAATAAAGGCGATCAATGAGGGAGGGCGAAGAGAGTCCCCCACCGGAGATCGAAAAAATATGTATCTGTCATGGTAACAGAGTTTCGCCGACGGAAGGCCGTTACCCCTCTGCCGCGAAAGATGAATGGAGGTTATGACTTATGTTGCCTAGCATTTTTGGTGAAAATCTGTTTGATGATTTCTTTTCTGATCCGTTCGGTATGATGGTGCCCCAGGGCCGCGATCCCCTGTACGGCAAGCATGCCAAGAACCTGATGAAGACCGACGTCCGCGAGACGGAGGATTCCTATGAGCTGGACATCGACCTGCCCGGCTTCAAGAAGGACGAGGTCAGCATCGACCTGAAGAACGGCTGCCTGACCATTCAGGCTGCCAAGGGTCTGGACAAGAGCGAGAGCGACAAGAAGGGCAAGTACATCCGCCAGGAGCGCTATGCCGGCGCATGCAGCCGCAGCTTCTATGTGGGCGAGGATGTGGAGCCCGACCAGATCAGCGCCAAGTTTGAAAGCGGCATCCTGCAGATCAGCGTGCCCAAGGCCGCCAAGAAGCTGCCCAAGAGCTCCAGCATCTCCATCGAGTAACAATTTTCAAGAAATAGAAAGCTGCCAGCCTTTCGGCTGGCAGCTTTCTATTTCTTTCTTGCGCAGCGGCGGCCGCTGTCGTATAATAGAGGCAAATACATACTGGAGGACGGCTATATGTACGAAAACGGCAAGATCTATATGGGTCTGGCAGACGGCCAGCGGGTGGAGATGGCGCTGAACATGTGCAACCGCCACGGCCTGATCGCGGGCGCCAGCGGTACCGGCAAGACCATCACCATGAAGGTGATGGCGGAATCCTTCTCCGACGCGGGCGTGCCCGTGTTCCTGTGCGACGTGAAGGGCGACGTGGCGGGCATCTGCGCCCCCGGCGTCAGCAGCGAGGGCATGGAGAAGCGCATCGACAAGTTCGGCATCCGGGACACCTTTACCTATAAGGCGTATCCCACCACCTTCTGGGACATCTATCAGCAGGGCGGCCACGCCGTCCGCGCCACCGTCAGCGATATGGGCCCGGAGCTTCTCAGCCGCATCCTGGGCCTGACCCCCGCCCAGGAGGGCATCCTGCACATCGTGTTCCGCATTGCCGACGACAAGGGCCTGCTGCTGATCGACCTGAAGGATCTGCGGGCCATGCTGACCTACGTCAACGAGCACCGCACCGAGTACATGATGACCTATGGCAACATCACGCCCCAGTCCGTGGCGGCCATCCTGCGGGCCCTGCTGCCCCTGGAGCAGCAGGGCGGCGAGCTGTTCTTCGGCGAGCCCGCCCTGGACATCCTCGACTGGATGCGCACCGATGAGAACGGCCACGGCATGATCAATGTGCTGGACTGCGTCAAGCTGGTGCAGAACCCCACGCTGTACGCCAGCTTCCTGCTGTGGATGCTGTCGGAGCTGTTTGAGAGCCTGCCGGAGGCGGGCGATCTGGACAAGCCCAAGCTGGTGTTCTTCTTCGACGAGGCCCACATGCTGTTCCGGGACGCGCCTGCCGTGCTGCTGCAGAAGATCGAGCAGACGGTGAAGCTGATCCGCTCCCGGGGCGTGGGCGTCTACTTCGTCACCCAGAGCCCCAGCGACATCCCCGACACCGTGCTGGCCCAGCTCTCCAACCGGGTGCAGCACGCCCTGCGGGCCTACACCCCCGCCGAGCTGAAGGCTGTCCGTGTGGCGGCCCAGGCCTTCCGGGCCAACCCCGCCTTCCAGGCGGAGGACGCCATCATGGAGCTGGGCGTGGGCGAGGCGCTGACCTCCTTCCTGGACGAGGAGGGCGTGCCCACCATGGTGCAGCGCACCAAGATCATCTGCCCCCAGAGCCTGATGGCCGCGCCGGAGCCCATGGCCCGAGCCAAGGTGCTGATGCGGGACGGCATGGAGAAGTACGACGACGCCGTGGACAATCTGTCCGCCTATGAGGTGCTGACGGAGGAGGCGGAAAAGGCCGAGCTGGCCAAGCAGGAGGAGGCCGACCGCAAGGCCCGGGAAAAGGCCGAGGCCGAGGCGGAGAAGCAGCGGCTGAAGGAAGAGGAAGCCGACAAGAAGCGGCAGCAGAAGCTGGCCGACGAGGAGCGCAAGCGCCAGCAGAAGCTGGAGGATGAGGCCCGCCGCCGCCAGCAGAAGCTGGCCGATGAGGAGCGCCGCAAGGCCGAGCGCCAGCAGGAGAAGGCGGAGGCCGAGGCCCGCCGCAAGGCCGAGCGCCGGGCGGCCAAGATCGAGTCCCAGTTGATCTCCGCCGGTGGTCAGATCCTGAAGCGGGGCCTGATGGGCGTGCTGAAGAAGAGATGACGCGCAAGGGGGGCCGGTCTTTGTCCGGCCCCCTGTCATTTGTCATGCCGCGGCCGGACGGCTCTTTCCGATCCGTTCAACAGGCCGCAGAAGGAGAGTTGAGATGAAATACAACGGTTTCTATTTCTGGATGTTCAAAGGCTCCATGAAAAAGGTGCTGGCCGAAAAATACGGCCAGACGTATGCCGCAGAGGTCATGCGCAAGAGCAAGGCGGTCTATCGGGAGCTGGTGGAAAAGGCGGACGACATCGGCAACGACAATCCCATGGCGTACAACGAGCTGTTCGCGCTGGCCTTCGTGGCGCCGTATGTGGCCAGCGGGAAAAAGATCCCGCCGGAGACGGTGCAGGAGATGATGCGCCGTTCGCTGTACCACATCAAGTGGTACTTCGGCAGGACCGACCTGAACACGGACAAGGGCAAGGCGGAGAACAAGAAGAGCGTCGTCAAATACGCCAAGTGGTACACACCGGAGAAGGAGCGGCAGTACCCCACCTCCTTCAAGGTGGATTTCGTGGGGCAGCCCTGCGAGGGCGCCTGCTACTACCGCATCACCCGCTGCCCCATCTGCACCTACGCGGAGAAGCTGGGCGTCTCTGAGCTGATGCCCCTGTTCTGTGAGCTGGACGCAGTGATGATCACGCTCCAGCACGGCGTCCTGCACCGCCAGCAGACCATCGCCTCCGGCGGCGCGTACTGCGATTACTTCATCACAGGCGACAAGGAGTGCATTGGGGGCCGGACTTCCAGCCCTAATGCGAGATAACGCGCAGCATCGCCGCCTCAAGCGGCTTGACACGGGCAGCAAACTTTGCTACCATAGGGCCGAAAGAATCGAATCGCTTTCAGCGATGGGAAAGCCGCGGAAACGCGGCTTTCCATAAGGCGCATGGTTAGCTGCATCTAACTGCCGTCTATGCAATTCAGGAGGAATAAAAATGGAACGAAAAGAAGCCATTCGCAGCGCCTACCGGCTGACGGGCAGCAACAGCTTTTATGACGGCATGATCACCTGCACCACACCGGGTGGGAAAGCGGTGTGCCGTCTGGTGTGGGATATGGACAAGGCGGAATGCGACGCCTATCTGGAAAAGGCGCTGTCCGGTATTCCGGAGCATTTCTCCGGCAGGCTGCTGGAGGTGCCGGTGGGAACGGGCATCCTGACCATGCCGGTCTATCAGACGCTGCCGGAGGCGGACATCACCTGCCTCGATTACTCGACAGATATGATGGGGCAGGCACAGGAGAAGGCAAGCCGCCTGCATTTGGAAAATGTGACCTTCCAGCAAGGTGATGTGGGGGCGCTCCCCTATGAGGACGGCACGTTTGACGTTGTCCTGTCGCTGAACGGCTTCCACGCCTTCCCGGACAAGGAGGCCGCGTATCGGGAGGTCTTTCGGGTGCTGAAGCCCGGCGGGACATTCTGCGGTTGCTTCTATGCGGAGGGGGAACACAAGCGGACTGACTGGTTCATCCGGCACGTTTACGAAAAGAAGGGCTTCTTCACACCGCCCTATGAGACGGTCTCCAGTCTGAGAGCGCGGCTGGAGGGAACATATGCGGACGTGAGCGTCGGCAATCTGAAAAGCATTGCATGGTTTGTCTGCCGCAAGGCAGAATAATGCCCCTTTGGGCGAAGGGAGTATCCACATGGAGATCAAACGATTTGGCGATCAAACGGGCAAAAGGATCATGCTGCTGCACGGGAATCTCATGTGCTGGCGGCAGTTCGAGGACGTGATCCCACTATTGGAAAAGACATACTGCGTGTATGCCGTCAGCTTCGACGGCTTTGACGGAACGGGCGAGACCACCTACACCACGGCGCAGGAGCAGGCCCGCAAGCTGGAGGGTTACATCCGAGAAAACTGCGGCGGCCATCTGGACGTCCTGTTCGCCGAGTCTCTTGGCTGCGGCCCGGCCATCCTGCTGAAAGCGTCCTCGCAGGTCAGGATCGACCGCATGATCCTCAGCGGGCCGGAACATCTGGATTTCGGCATTCTGAACAGACTGCTTCTGAAGGTCATGCCGCAGAAGCAATACCGGACGGCCTGCGAAAGATCCATGCCGTCCTGGGCACTGCGGTTCATGGGCCAGACGGAGGAGGGCATGAACACCATGCTGCGCCGGATCCCGGAGCACATTTCACTGGAATCCATCCGCGCCACATGGGCGGTGGGGCTGTATCTCTATCGCATGCCGCTGCCGGTGCAGCCGGACGCGCAGGTGGCCTGCTGGTACGGCGAAAAGGAGGGCCACATGCAAAAAGCCATCCAAAAGCTGCGGAAAGTGTATCCCAGGCTGACTGTGCACTGCTTCCCCGGCTTCGGGCACGGCGACATCATCAATCACCCGGCGCTGCTGGTATCGGAGCTGGAGCGCTTCTGTGCAGGATAATAACGCGCAGTCGTAGTACGGGTGCGAAGGGAGCGAAACGCAAATGAAAATCACCGTCATCGCAACGCTGATGATCTTTCTGGCCTATTTTCTCGTCCTGTACGGCGGCGTGGGCTTCATTCAGGACAAGCGGTTTTTCTCCTCCGCACCGAAGGAGAATCTGGCCGCCATCCCCGACCGGAAGGAGCGGTTCCCCGGCGCCCATGCGGTGGGCTGGGCGATAGAGTGCGCCGCCATCTTGCTCTTCCTGGGTGCGGCAGTTCTCAGCGTATGGGACGGTGTCCGGAACGATTTCAGGTTTCTGCACTTTTTCGCCCGGTTTCTGGTCATGCTCTATGCCATGGAGATCTATGACATCCTGTTCTTTGACTGGGTGCTGCTGTGCCACTCCGGCTTCTTTCCCCACTTTTATCCGGAGCTGAAGGGCGTGGTAGGCCCCCACATGTTCGGGTACAACAAGCGGACGCACGTCCTGCACTTTGTGATCTACCTTCCCGCCTGCGCCGCGGCGGCGTGGCTGTGTACGCTTTTGTAAGCGTGGGCAGTTCAGGTTCTGTGCCGCACGAAAATAAGGAACAGCCTCTGAAATCAGTGATCTCAGAGGCTGTTTGACGCTCTCAAGAGCCGCTCACAGGGGGCTTGCGGCGCTTTGGGCCTGTTGGTAGGTGTCCCACAGGTCATCGCTCATTTCATAGACGAGCCGCTTGACCTTACGGGCATCGCCCTCCCGGCGATAATGCTGGATACGTGCGAGAAATTCGTCGCCTTCCCTGCAGATGCCGTACCCCAGGATCGTATTCCCCTCCCGTGCGGAAAGCGTAAGCGATACCTGCTCGCCGCAGTAGGGGCAGGTGATCTCATTGACGCGTGTGTCGGCCAGGGCGGCGTCGAGGCTGGGGTAGATCAGCCCGGAGACGAGGCCGCTTTTACGGTCGGCTCCATAGCCGACGAAGGCAGTACGGTATTCCTCTATGCAGCCTGCCAGATCCATGCGCTCACAGACACGCACCGTGTTGCGGGTGTCGTTCAGCGCGTCGTGCGCGCGGTCAGCGGGGAGATTCAGCATTTTCACGGCGTCGGACAGGGAGCATTGGCGGTTTTCCCGCAGGAGCTCCCGGGCAAAAATACGCTGAAGGTCGTAGCAATACGGGAACGGTTCAGTGGGGATGCCGTGCAGCAGCATGTTGTCCAGCAGCACGGGGATATCATCTGGCCCCCAGGAACAAAGCGCGCAGTCGTCCCCGCACCAGTCGATGAAGGCGTCAAACGCCGCGGGAAATGGCGGGGCCTTCTCAAGCTCCTGCGGCCGGATCTTTGTGAGCTGAACGACTGCGTTGCTCAGGTGCGGATAAAACCGGGGACGGATGAAGGTCTTGAACTCGTCCACGGTCTGAAAATTCTCGTCTAGCTTTATGGCACCGATCTCAATGATCTCCGAATCAAAGGGAAACGGCTCCGTGAGCATTTCCTTTTCGGATAAGGGCTGATTCCATTCAAAATCCAAAACAATGTAGTGCATCTCTCTGGCCTCTCGTGTCATGATCTCTGTCTGTAAAAGGAACCTGTCTATACTATATACCGATGGTCAGGATCCCGCAATGTTTTTTTGAGGCAGACCGCCGATAAGCGCTTGCCGGTGGAGGTTGTTCCGAACAACGGACGGGAAGTGAGGTTGCAGGGATTGCGGTGGGATGGTATAATCGGTGGCAGAAAGGCAGAGAAAGCCGGTGTGGGGCAAAGAGAAGTGCGCCCTGTGCCTCGGCTGCCTGCACCGCTGTCCCAAGTTTGCCATTCAGTATGGGAAGAACACCCAGCGGCACGGGCAGTATACGAATCCGAATGTAACGATATAGCTTTCGGCTTATCAATTTAATCCGCGCGTCAACACCGGCACGGCTGGCACAGGTCATTGCAAACGCAAGAACGGAGTGCTATAATCGGTCAACAACGATGTACGGCATCCATCAAGATGGTCAGGAGGGCCTGATATGATTTTCCAAAAGGCACATATCAATGATTTTGAGCGCATTAAAAACTTCTATTGGGATCTCATCGACGAGATGCAGGATCAGAACGATGTGATCGGCTGGAAAAAGGGCATCTATCCCACGGACGAGTTCCTGCGGGAGAGCCTGTTGCGGGGAGAACTGTTCACGCTGGAGGAAGATGGGCAGTTGTACGCCTGCGCCATTCTCAACAGCGAGTCCAATGAGGGCTACGCCGGTATTCCCTGGAGCCTGAACTGCCGGGATGACGAAGTGCTGATCCCTCACGCATTGGGTGTCTGGCCCGCACAGCAGGGCAAGGGCGTCGGACAACGCGTGGTGGAAGAAATTCTGCAATACGCAAGGATGAATGGCAAAAAGGCGGTGCGGCTGGACATTCTTGGGCAAAATGTCGCCGCGGAAAAGCTGTACACAAAATGCGGCTTCCAGTTCGTGCAGGCCAAAACGATGTTTTACGAGGACACCGGCTGGACGGAGTTCAAAATGTACGAGTTCAACCGGTGATGCTTTTGGGACAGAAGCCCTGCCGCCAGTATAAAGGATAAACGCCAACACCACCATCTGCGGTGGCGTGACCATCGGTGCAGGCTCGGTCATCGGCGCCGGGAGCGTGGTCACCCACGACATTCCCGCCGGTGTCGTGGCGGCGGGCGCGCCTTGCCGTGTGATCCGTCCCATCACGGAGGCGGACAAAATCAAGCCGGAACAGATTCTTTTCTGAAAGCAAGGTCGAGGAGGTGTGCTATGCCCCTTATTATCGTTCGCAGCGACATCACGAAAATGCCCGCAACCTCATCGCCCGCGCCGGCTACGCCCTCAGCACCAGCAGCAAATTTGATGTCATTATCGAGTATTTCATCGGGCAGAAAAAGTACGACATTTTTGAGATCAACGAGGCGCTGTTCGCCCTTGATCAGAGTTTATTAGGAGTGTGAACCATGATCTTTATTTGCTACCCCAAATGCACCACCTGCCAGAAGGCGCGAAAGTGGCTGGACGAAAATCATATTGCCTACGAATTCCGCGACATCAAGCTGGAGAACCCCACTTATGACGAGCTGGCCGCTTGGCACCGACGCAGCGGACTGCCGCTGAAGAAGTTTTTCAACACCAGCGGCCTGCTATATAAGTCCATGGAGTTGAAGGACAAGCTGCCCGGTATGAGCGAAGATGAAATGCTGAAGCTCCTCGCAACGGACGGTATGCTGGTCAAGCGTCCGCTGCTGGTAGGCGACGATTTCGTCCTCGTGGGCTTCAAGGAAGCCCAGTGGGCAGAGCGGCTGAAAGCCGAATAAAAGTACGGCTGGGAGTTCCTCTTCCTGGGGCCAATATCGACGCGGCGAAGGAGGCGGCCTGCTTCGGCATTGACGCTGATCGTGCGGTGAACTACAAGTGCGACGAAGTGGGCACGGCGTTGAACTACGAGGTCATCAGCGAGGCCGTGTGCAGCGTCCGCGCCGCCAGACCCCTCAGCGCCGACCGGAAGCGCCGCATCGACGAGGATGTGCAGAAGCGGGGAAGATGATGAATATTCGCGCCCCCTGTCACAACAACACCAAAAGGACGGAGGCGACTCTGGTCGTCCTTTTTGCGCGGCGGAGACTGAACGCAAAAAAATAAGAAAAACCCCTCTGAAATCCACGATTTCAGAGGGATTTTGGTCCGAGTAGTGCGGCTCGAACGCACGGTCTCCTGGTCCCAAAGCGATGTCAAACATTTTTTCCACTCATTTGTAGCGGTTTATAACTGTTTTCAATTTGTTTCACTCACTCTTTGACGCTCTTAATTCCACTGTTTCCGGGTGCTCCGATGCCGTATGTGGTAATCTATGTGGTCAAAAACGCTTCCCGCCCGGTTTCCGGTGAAAGTTCACCGATGCCGGACGGGAAGCGTTTCGCGTTTCTGTGTGGTCTGTATTGTAACTCAGAGCAGACGGTTATGCAAGTGGTTTTTGCGTGGGTGGTGGCTCAAAGATTGAGCCGCCATAAACAAAGAATACCCTTAACAGCTATTACATTCCCTTAATTTGAGTGGCATTTTAAGGGAAAGTATACCCCTCCAGTCACAGACTCACTTCTCCAGAAGATCCTCCATTGTACAGCCGAGGACTTTCGCAAGACTGAGGACAGTCTCCGCGCTGGCCTTGTTGATGTCCTTGTTGCGCTGCTCGTACATTTGGATCGAGCGGAGGCTGACATTGCTTCGTTTGGCAAGCTCCGCCTGCGTGCAGCCATAGAGTGTGCGGATACGCTTGAGATTGGTGTCCGCGAAATGCTCCCGTACTCTGGCATCGACAATATCAGCGAATTTGCTGACGTCTGCTTCGTGGAGAGGCGAATACATCTGCTGCAAGTCTTCAAACGAAAGAACCTTGAAAATATCGGTGAACTTTCTGCCGGAGAACCACTGGTAGTAGGCAACTGCCCAGCCGATCCAATACTCTCTGGAACGGCTGAAATTTACCTGCGGCTTGGCAGTCGGCGCTTTGCCGGTGGTCTCGACAAGAACATCAACAGCAGCTTCGATCCCGCTTTTTCCGGAGAGATAGGCCGGTTCGCCATTCTCGATTCGCTTGCTGACAGAACTGACGGAAAACAGTTTTATGAAGCTATCTCCCGCAATTCCACACGCGTTGATGGCATAGTCAAAGGCATCGCCCAGCAAGGCCTGCGCGTTACTCAGATAGATTTCTTGGTATGCGTGGGTCATCGTTCCGGATGCCTCCCCTCATGATGTCAAGCATATAAAGACCGTCATTCTCCTCTTCCAGCATATCCAAATAAAGCTGATCCGCTTCATCATTTCGTGCCTTGCGGAGAACATAATATTTTTCCTTTTCCGCAATAGAAAATCCCTCGTAATGCAGCAGAGAGAAGGCATATTTCGACTTGATAACGATCTGCTCCCCCAATTTGCCCAGCCGCATGGCTTTTGCAAGCTGCTGCACAGAAATCCCGTTATTCAGGAAAGACGCGGCAAAATCGAAATAAGAGTCATCGGCACGATATCCGACGATCAGGTCATAGGCATTGACATTGACACCAAAGTTATCGATCAAATATCGTTTTGCCCGCTGCGCAGCCGGATTCTTGATGGAGAACAGGCGGTGCTCTACCAAAACGGCGATCCAGTTCAGAATCGTATAGTCCGGACTGTTTAGATTCAGAAGCTTCAGGTATTCCGTATCAATACTGTAACGATTGGCAAAGCCGTCGCGCAGAGAAGATACGGCCCATTCTTTGGCAAGCTCTTCACTTTCCGTGCAGTAAAAGCCCAGTCCGAAGTCATTGTTCTGCTTCCCCAACCCAAAGGACGGAGACGCTATGATCTGTTCAGAGCCGTGATATAGGGTAGTTTTCTGATTCATTTCCGCATCCTCCTAAGTATCACCACACAAATAGTATCGCCAAAGTGATATAAAGTCAAGCTATACTTGTAGAGAAAATGAAAATAATATGTAAGAGATTTCTGCGAGGACAGCAACGCAGATTTTGGGACGGTGTAAACAAAGAAGAGGCGAATCTGTTCGCGGCAAAGGGTGGGAAGCAAGGTTGCCAAGGGTGCGGTGAGATGGTATAATTCATGGCAGAGATTTTGATAAATCGAATCTTGTAAGGAGTGCGGCCATGAAAGCGTTTGCGGATCATACGAATCGTTTTGATGGTAAGGGCGAGGTCTACGCAAAGGGGCGGCCCAGTTATGCCGATGGTCTTTTCGCGTATATGAAAAAAACGCTCTCCATTACCGCGGGGAGCGTACTGGCGGACATCGGTTCCGGCACGGGGATCTTTACCCAACAGCTGCTGGATTTCGGCTGCAAGGTCTTTGCGGTGGAGCCGAACCGCGATATGCGGAAAAAGGCGGAGGAGACGCTGTCCTACAACAAGAACTTTATCTCGGTAGACGGGAGCGCCAGCCATATGGGGCTTCCTGACCACAGCGTTGATCTCATAACTGCGGCGCAGGCCTTTCACTGGTTTGAGCCGGAGGCGTTCCGCAGGGAGTGCCATCGTGTTTTGAAGCCGGGCGGGAAGGTCATGATCGTCTACAATTCCCGCCATGAAAGCGCGGCCTGTACAAAGGCGCTTGCCGATTTGCAGCGCAGATATAACCCAGGATTCCGCGGATTTTCCAACGGCATGAACGACGAGACCTGCAAGGCGTTCTTTGCCGAGCCGTGCCGGATATACCGCGCCGATAACACACAGCACTACGACCGGCAGGAGTATATCGACAGGGCGTTGTCCTCCTCGTATTCGCCCCAAGAGGGCGACGCCGGATACGAGGAGTATTTGAAGGAAGTCTGTGAGATATTCGATACGTTTTCCGAAAAGGGCCGGATCGCCGTACCGGCGGATACGGTCGCGTATATCGGGACGGTTTAGCGATGTGTGGAGGTGCTGAATGATCCTATATTTTTCCGCCACCGGAAATTGCAAATACGTCACCGCCAGACTCGCGTCGGCCTTCGGGCAGGAAGCGGTGTCCATCGTTGACTGCATCCAAAATGGTGCGTATTCTTTCACGGATGACACGATTGGCGTTGTCGTCCCCACATACTTCTGGGGCCTTCCCAGTATCGTGAAGGAGTTCCTTGAAAAAGCGGATTTTTATACGGATTACCTCTACTTCACTTCCACCTACGGCACAACGCCGGGAGCGTCCGATGCCATGGCAAGCAAAGCGATTCAGGGAAGATCAATCGACGCATTCTATTCCGTGCGGATGCCGGACACATGGACGCCGATTTTTGATCTTTCCACGCCTGAAAAGGTGGCGGCATTTTCCAGAACGACGGAAACGGAGATCGACGAAACGATCCGCAAGATTAGCGAACGCCATACCAATCGGCATATGGTACCACACGTCCCTGCGTTTCTGGCGGAGTGGTTCGCGCAGCCGATTTACAACAACGATAAGCGTCGAACAGCGCATTTCCGTGTAGAGGAAAGCTGCGTCGGCTGCGGACTGTGCGCAAGGAAATGTCCGGTTCAGGCCATCGAGATGCAGGAGAAGCGACCGGTGTGGGTCAAGGAGAAGTGCGCACTGTGCCTTGGCTGCCTGCATCGCTGCCCCAAGTTTGCCATCCAGTACGGAAAGAACACCCAGCGGCACGGGCAGTATACGAATCCGAATGTAACGCTGTAACTTGTGGAGACTACCATCATGAATATTTACGAGGTTCACGACAGAACGCCGTCCCTGCTCAAACAACTCTTGGTGATCTGGGAAGCTTCCGTCCGCACCACCCATCTGTTCCTGTCGGACGCGGAGGTGCAGAAGATCAAAGAATATGTTCCGCAGGCGATGACGCTTGTGTCCCATTTGGTCATTGCGGAGCGGGAAACCGGCTGTCCCATTGCCTTTATGGGCGAGGAAGGCCAGCGTCTGGAGATGCTGTTTCTCTCACCGGAGGAGCGCGGCGCCGGACTTGGGCGGCAACTCCTTGACTACGGCATCCGCCGGTATGGCATCCACGAAGTCACGGTCAACGAACAGAATCCGCAGGCCGTAGGCTTTTATGAGCACATGGGCTTCGCGGCATACAAACGAACCGACCACGATGAGATGGGCGATCCCTATCCGCTTTTGTACATGAAGCGGACATGATACAAGCAGACCAACGCCAACAGGCCATTGCAAACGCAAGAGCAGAATGCTATAATCGGTCAACAACGATGCTCGGCATCCATCAAGGCAGTCAGGAGGGCCTGATATGATTTTCCAAAAAGCATATATCAATGATTTTGAGCGTATCAAAAACTTCTATTGGGATCTCATCGACGAGATGCAGGATCAGAACGATGTGATTGGCTGGAAAAAGGGCATCTATCCCACGGACGAGTTCCTGCGGGAGAGCCTGTTGTGGGGAGAACTGTTCACGCTGGAGGAAGATGGGCAGCTATACGCCTGTGCCATTCTCAACAGCGAGTCCAATGAGGGCTATGCCGGTATCCCCTGGAGTCTAAACTGCCGGGATGACGAAGTGCTGATCCCTCACGCGTTAGGCGTCTGGCCCGCACAACAGGGCAAGGGCGTTGGACAGCGAGTGGTGGAAGAGATCCTGCAATACGCAAGAGCGAACGGCAAAAAGGCGGTGCGGCTGGACATACTCGGACAGAACGCCGCCGCGGAAAAGCTGTACACAAAATGCGGCTTCCAGTTCGTGCAGGCCAAAACGATGTTTTACGAGGACACCGGCTGGACGGAATTCAAAATGTACGAGTTCAACTTGTGATGCCTTTGGGACAGAATCCACGCCGCCAGTATAAAGGATAAACGCCATCGTATGACCCTTCATACGGTGGTGTTTCTATACTGTCAATAACACTGACACATCTGGCGAGGAGCAAGGTTGCCGGAATGGCCGCGGGATGGTATAATCGGTGGTAAAGACGCGGACAAGCTCTAATGAAACGTTCCAGTGCCAATCTGTTTATGGAGAACAACGATCATGATCAGGAGATTACAAGAAACAGATATAGACAGGGTGATAGAGCTGTGGTTAGGCGTAAATCTGAAGACCCACGATTTTGTCCCCGCCGCGTATTGGAGAAACAATTTTGAGTCGGTGAAAGAAATGCTGCCGCAAGCGGAAGTCTATGTGTATGAAGCTGCCGAAGAAATACAGGGTTTTGTCGGCTTGACCGGCGATTATATCGAAGGAATTTTTGTTTCCGGCGAGATGCAGTCGCAAGGTATCGGCAAGCGCCTGCTGGATCATATGAAAGCCATAAAAGATGCGCTGCACTTGAGCGTATACCAGAAGAACACACGGGCGATCCGTTTTTACCAAAGGGAAGGCTTCGCGATCCAGCGCGAGGGTTTGGATGAATCCACCGACGAGAAAGAATTTACGATGCTATGGCGGCGCAAACTGCTGTGAGGAGAAGTGATGAAAAAGCGATTTGACCTTAGCGCGGCGGCGCTGCATATTCTGGCGATGGCCTTCATGCTGATGGATCACCTGTGGGCGACGCTTCTGCCCGCGCAGGAGTGGCTTACATGTGTGGGGCGGCTTGCCTTTCCGATGTTCGCCTTCATGGCGGTGGAGGGCTATTTTCACACGCGGAGCTTCAAACGCTACGCCTTGCGGATGCTGGCCTTTGCGCTGCTCTCCGAGATACCATTCGACCTGATGTACGGCGGGACGTGGTTCTATCCGGTGCACCAGAATGTTATCTGGACGTTGCTCATCGGCTTGCTGGGTATCCACCTGATGGAAAAAGTAAAGCAAAAGGGAAAGACATGGTGCTACGTCCTTGCCTGCATCGGCGTAACGGTACTCGGTGCGATCCTCGGCACGGTGGGAATGGTGGACTACTACGGTGCGGGCGTTTTGACCGTGTTCGTTTTCTACTTTTTCCGCGGCAGGGCGTGGTGGAAGCTGCTCGGACAGATCGTGGCGCTGTACTGGATTAATGTGCAGATGCTCGGCGGGCAGTTGTACCCCGTTTCGCTCTTCGGCACGGAGCTTGAACTCTGTCAGCAGGGGCTTGCGCTGTTGGCGCTCGTACCGATCTGGCTCTATCGCGGGCGGCAGGGCTACCACAGCAAACCGTTCCAGTATGCTTGCTATGCCTTCTATCCGGTACATATGCTGGTGCTGGCGCTGCTGGTGAGATAAATGCTCGCGTGACCTGCATTCCGATACCAGCGATTACAATCAACAAAGGAGTATCCTATGAATCCAATCGACCTGATGAAGCGTTTCGCGGCGTATGCCTGCGGGTATGAAAATGCCCCGGCGGAGGCGCAGAGACGCGCCAAGCAGCTCTGTTGGGCGTATAACCAGACATCCCCGGAGGACGCAGAGAAGCGCCGCGCCATCCTGCGGGAGCTGCTGGGCACCTACCATCCGCTGACCAACATCGAGTCCGATTTCCGCTGTGACTACGGTTTCAATATCCACATCCACGGGCTGGCAGTGATCAACTATAACTGCGTGATCCTGGACACGTCGCCGGTCCATATCGGAGCGGGAGCCTTTATCGCGCCGGGCGTTTGTCTGGCCTGTTCCGGCCACTCCGTCGATCCGGAGCAGCGCAGCCGCGGCATCGGCACCTCCGCGCCCATCACGCTGGAGAATGACGTCTGGATCGGCGCCAACGCCACCGTCTGCGGCGGTGTGACCATCGGCGCAGGTTCGGTCATCGGTGCCGGGAGCGTGGTGACACACGACATTCCCGCCGGTGTTGTGGCGGCAGGTGCGCCCTGCCGTGTGATCCGCCCCATCACAGAAGCAGACAAAATCAAGCCGGAACAGATCCTTTTCTGAAAGCAATGTTGAGGAGACTAATATCATGGAAATCAAAGTGTTTGAGCAAGACTTTACCGTGTGTCAGGTGAGGGACTACACACAGGTGAACTGGGAGGCGGAATTTTGCTTCACCGGCAAAACGGACGAGGAGTATTCTCTAGTCTGCGCCACCGGCGATGTGCCTGCCAATGTGATCCGGCGGGACGACGGTTGGAAGGGCTTCCGCATTCAGGGCGTTCTGGACTTCTCGCTGGTGGGGGATCCTCTCCAAAATCGCGGCGCTTCTGGCGGAAAACAGCATCCCAATCTTCGCCATCTCCACCTACAGCACCGACTATGTTCTGACGAAAGCAGAGCACTATGAAAAGGCGCTGGCTACGCTCAATCAGGCGGGATATACAATCGTGAAGTAGAGAGTCCGCTGTGAATCTATATAATCCAAAAGGCTTCTGCGTGGTTCTGCACTGTAACTCTGAGCAGGCGGCTATGTAAGTGGTTTCTGCAAGAGTGCGATGCAGATTTTGAGGCGGGATAAACAATGCAGATTGGAGAAATTTCTTCGCATGCTTATCGCGACTAATTATCTATAAAAAACATAAATTTTTCTTGGATAACCAAAAAGATTTAGGTAATTCCATGTTAATCCCTGAAAATGCATTGCAACTAATGTGTGCTTGTGCTATCCTTTAATCTGAAAGATTTTATACTCATTTGAAAACGAGGAGACCGCATGGATACAAATGTCGAACGTTTGTGCCTCGCGAAAGAAATTACAGAAAACTTTGGGGTCAGTCGCGATATGGTTCTCAACTGGATTGAAAAGCGCAATATGCCTGCAGCCAAAGATAGGGCGCCTCTGGAAATTCAAAATCAGCGAAGTTGATGCGTGGATGAAATCTGGAAAGTCTGCAAAGTGATATCACTCGAGGTGTGACATGGGATCGGTAATAGAAAACGAAAAAACTAAAGAAAAATGCCAAATCTTTACCCCTGATGATATCGCGAAGAGTATGTTGGATCATTTAGGGTATTCTGACCATTTGTATGGAAAAACCATTTTGGAAAGTTCTTGTGGTAATGGCCAATTTTTAAAAGAAATTGTCATACGGTACATCAGGGACTGTGAAAGCAGAGGTTTGTCAAGAACCAAAATTAAAAATGGACTTGGTCGCGATATTTTTGGAATTGAATTGGATCCCGTTAGATATCAGGAATGCATAGATGTATTGAATGCAATTACTGACAAATTCAGTTTAAAGAGGGTTAATTGGCAAATCAAGCAGGCTGATGCCCTTCGGGAGCCGTATTCCCGTACATTTGATTTTGTCGTAGGAAACCCACCGTATGTATCATACTGGGACTTAGATATATCCGAACGAGAATATGTTGAGAAGAACTATACCGTCTGTCAATTTGGCGCATGGGACTATTCTTACGCATTTTTGCAGAATGGATTTAGCCACCTAAATGCCGCCGGAAAAATGGCCTACATTGTCCCCAATAGTATTTTTAAAACTAAGTCTGGACGACATATACGGGCGCTTCTGCGGGGTAATCTTATAAAAGTGTTCGATTATACAACTACCAATGTTTTTGGAAAGGCTCTTACATCCCCGGCTATCATCATAGTTGATCAATCAGCGCAAAGCCAACAAGTTATATATCAAGACTTGTCGAAGAATACACAGTTGTCAGTGGAGCGTTCGACACTTGTTGATGAGTGGCTGTTTGGATGCCAAGCGCAAGCCTCTAATTTAACACATAAATTTGGCGAGTACTTTAGCGTTGCTACAGGTGTTGCAACTCAGCGTAATGAAGTTTATGTTCTTACTGACTACACTGATGAAGGCGAATACTTGATATGCAATGGCCAGAAAATCGAAAAAAGCGCTGTGCGAAAAGCCGCAAGTCCTCGCAGAAAGGCAAAAGGATTATCAGAGTATATTATTTTTCCGTATTACTATTCTGATGGCAAATTAAACCACTACGAAGAGAAGTCCTATAAGGAGAAATTTCCTTTCACCTATGCATATCTTGAAAGTCGCAAAGAAACACTAAATCAACGTGATGCAGACAAAAGTGCGCAATGGTTTGAGTATGGTCGTTCTCAAGCTCTGACGCACATAAATCAGAACAAAATCCTCATTTCAACGGTCATTACCGGAAAGATTCGAGCATACCCATTGGAAACTGATGAAATTCCCTATTCGGGGTTATTCATTACGGTTAAAGATCGGCCCGATGCATTACCCTTGACTGAAGCAATGGCAATTCTAAATAGTACAGAGTTTTTACAGTATATTGAACCACGAGGGATAAACGCAAGAGGAAAATCCGTTCGAATCATAGCTGATACCATAGCTAATTATCGTTGGTAAGTTATCTGTCACGGAGGTATTTATATGGCGAAAATGAAGTATAAAATGGCTTCTCGTGCAACGATTCTATTAGGCAGAGAAAGCGTATCGCGCGTAGATGGTGCAATTATTGAGTTGGTAAAAAACACCTACGATGCAGATGCAGGTTTTTGTTTTCTCTGTTTTGATGTAGAGCATGACCGAATTTACATCTTAGATAATGGCGTAGGCATGACAAAAGAGACCATCGAAACTTGCTGGATGCTTATCGGGACGGATAACAAACGGGTCGAATACTTATCAACTAAAAAACGTATTAAATCTGGTGAAAAAGGAATTGGACGTTTTGCACTCGATAGGCTTGGCAGCAATTGCAAGATGTACACAAAGCACGATGGCGAAGATTTGATTTGTTGGGAGACTGACTGGAGCAATTTTGAAAAATCAGGCCAAGTCATTGACGAAGTAGAGGCGGACTTTTCTTATTGCACAGGCCAGCAGTTCGAAGATATTATCCCAATAGAAATAAAAAGCGCTGTTGCAAAGTTTGCAGAAGAAACTGAAGATGACCAGTTTTCTTTGAACAGGGGTACATTGTTTATCATTTCTGGATTACGTGATAAGTGGACGACTCGTGAAAAAGAGAAGGTAGTGGATGTACTGGGGTATCTTATTCCGCCTGTGGAGCAGCAAAGCTATGCAATTATTACACAAGGTAGCTTGGTTGCCGTTGCTAACAAAATCGATAACGACATCACTGACGATTTTGATTATAAAGTTCATGCGCATTTCGACGGAGAAAGGGTCATCGCCACAGTTTTCAGAAATGAGTTTGATTTGAATGTTATGCCTAAAGCGCTGTTTGGGCAATCAGCGTTTTGTTATGAACCATACCGCATGGAGGATTTTTTAAAAGGATTTTATGAAGTAAAATATTCTATTGCCGAACTTACGGGAAATGATACATCTGTATTTGCAGATATGTGCCGGCAAGTAGGTCCTTTTGACTTCTGCTTCATGTTCATGAAACTGTCTAACCGCGGAGAAGGACCGTACTACTATAAGGCGGTAAGCAAAAAGCGTAAGATGTGGATGGAAAACCACGGTGGCCTCAAAATCTATCGTGATAATTTTCTTGTTCGTCCCTATGGTGATCCAACCTCAAAGTCATTTGACTGGCTTGGTTTGGATGCACGAAAAGGCGTTAACCCCGTCGCTATTTCGGATAAGTCTGGACAGTGGCATGTCAATAATTCACAGCTCCAGGGTACTGTTTTAATTTCACGTGTATTTAATGCATCTATTTTAGATAAATCCAATCGAGAAGGAATTATTGAGAACGAGTATTTTGAGACATTATCTTCCCTGCTGATCAGTATTATTTCGATATTCGAAAAGGATCGTGCATATATCGTTCGAAACATTAAACAGTATAACGATAATCAAAACCAAAGAGAAAAGGCCAAAGAGGAAGCGACCGACATTGCAAAGACTCTGTTAGGGAAAAAGAACAGGCGGCCCAAGGAACAGCAACAAAGAACAGCCAGCGATGCGGAAAAACTTGCCGAGGCAGTTCAGATTTTTCAAGAAGAACGCGAAGAGTTGATTTCCGAAATAAAGCTTCTGCGTGCATTAGCCACAAACGGACTAATGACAACTACCATGGTGCATGATTTGAAAAGTATCAATGCACTATTAGTCTCCCGTGTTCGCGGATTTAGGTTGGCAATCAAGCAAAATGACCCCCTCCAAATCCAAAGAAATCTTGATGATTTAAGAACAAATGACGAGTTTTTAAAGTCCTGGATTACAGTTATCACGACTCAAACAAAAAAAGATCGTCGAAGAAGGCTGAAAAAAGACATATATAAAACAGTGGCAGAGTCGCTAAAACTTATCAAACCAATACTCGACCGAAAGATGGTGAAGGTCAATTTTTCGACCGATGGCGGTGAAGCTTACAAGAAAATCTTTGCGACAGATCTTGATAGTATTGTTTATAATCTGGTGATTAATTCTATTGAATCTTTTGAAGAAACAAAGGTTGCTGAGAGATTGATAGAAATCGCAGTTGAGTCCGGGGATATACTAACGATACACTATTCTGACAATGGTCACGGCTTAACAGAAGCGTTCAAAAAGAATCCGTATAGCATCTTTGAATACGGAACAACGAGTAAGTTTGATGCTGAAGGGAAAGCCGTAGGAACCGGACTCGGAATGTACATAGTAGCATC
>CAKTZN010000007.1 GCA_934635545.1 uncultured Oscillospiraceae bacterium
ATGTCCTTCCTGGGCTCCTTTGTGGGCGCGGTGCTGGCTGTCCCCTTTGCCATCGCCGCCGCCAGCAACATCGTCACCAACCGCGTGGTGGTGTTCATTGTCCGGCTGTTCCTCAGCCTGGTGCGGACGCTGCCCACGCTGGTGTGCGCCCTGATCGCCACCTATATCTTCGGCCTGGGCACCATGGCGGGCACCTGCGCCATTGCGGTGTTCACCTTCGCCTATGTGGGCAAGCAGCTCTTCGAGATCATCGAGACCGTAGACATGGGACCCTATGAGGCCATGGAGGCTCTGGGCGCCACCCGTCTGCAGGCGTTCACCACCGCCGTATTCCCCCAGGTGCTGCCCACCTATCTGTCCGTGTCCCTGTTCTGCCTGGAGGGCAACGTGCGTTACGCCTCCATCCTGGGCTATGTGGGCGCGGGCGGTCTGGGCCTTATCATGAACGAAAAGATCGGCTGGCGTGAGTATGACAGCCTTGGCATGATCCTGATCGTCCTGTTCGTGGCCGTTATGGTCATCGAGGGCATCAGCCACGGCCTGCGCAAGCGCTTGACGTAAGGAGGCAGTATGGAACAGAAAATTCAAAAAGCCTATGCCTCCGCGCCGAAAACGTGGCTGTGGCAGCTATTGGCCGCCTTCATCGTGGCCTGCCTGCTGGCCTGGTCCGGCACGGCGGTACGGATCAGCACCCCCACCAGCAACGGCCTTGAGGTGGCGAAGAACATCATCTCCGGTATCTTCCACCCCTCCGGCAAGCTGCTGTTCACCCTGGGCACCAACGGCGTGCCCTATCTGCTGCTGGAGACCTTCTGCATCGCCTTTCTGGGCACCATCGTGGGCGCGGTGATCTCGCTGCCCCTGTCCTTCCTCTCCGCCAGCAATCTGGTGCCCCGGCCCATCGCCCTGATCGGCCGGGTGGTCATCGCCGCTATCCGCACCATCCCCGCCTTTGTCTATGGTCTGATGTTCATCCGCGTCACCGGCCCCGGCCCCTTCGCGGGACTGCTCACCATGTCCCTGTGCTCCATCGGCATGGTGTCCAAGATGTTCATCGAGAGCATCGAGGATCTGGACAAGCGGATCCTGGAATCCCTGGACGCCGCGGGCTGCACCACCTTCCAGAAGATCCGCTACGGCATCCTGCCCCAACTGACGGCGGACTTCACCTCCACCATCATCTACCGCTTCGACATGAACCTGCGTGACGCCACGGTGCTGGGTCTGGTGGGCGCCGGCGGTATCGGCGCGCCGCTGATCTTCGCCATGAGCTCCTACCGCTGGAACGAGGTGGGCGCCATCCTGCTGGGGCTGATCATTCTGGTGCTGATCATCGAGTGGATCTCCTCCCGGATCCGCGTCAAGCTGGCACGGGGGTGACACAATGGCAGCAAGAAACTTTACCATCTACTTCACCTCCGACCTCCACGGCTATATCTACCCCACCGACTACCGCAGCCGTCAGGAGCGGGACATCGGCCTGTTCAAGTGCGCCAGCCAGTTCCAGAAGGACGGCAACACCCTGATCATCGACGGCGGCGACATCCTCCAGGGCTCCCCCCTGGGCGCTTACTGCCACGATACCCTGGGCGACGCCAGCCGGTTTGCCGAGATGATGAACCGCTGCGGCTATGACTATGTGACCCTGGGCAACCACGACTTCAACTACGGCATGGCGTATCTGGACACCTATCTCAACGCCCTCCACGCCCGCTGCGTCTGCGAAAACGTCCGCTGGGACGGCGCGGGGGTACGCTTCCCCGCCCGCATCCACACGCTGGAAAACGGCCTGCGGATCGGCATCGTGGGCATCGTCACCGACTATGTGAACATCTGGGAGCGGCCGGAGCACCTGTCCGGCGTCACCGTCAACGATCCCATCCCCGCCGCCCGTGCGGCGCTGGAGACGCTGAAGGGCCAGGTGGACGTGACGCTGTGCATCTATCACGGCGGCTTCGAGCGGGATCTGGCCACAGGCCGGGTGCTGTCCACCACCCACGAGAATGTGGCCTATCGCCTGTGTCAGGAGCTGGACTTCGACATCCTGCTGACGGGCCACCAGCATATGACCGTCCACGGCCAGACGGTGTGCGGCACCTTCGTGGTGCAGCCCACCGACCGGGGCCAGGAGTTCCTGCGCATCCGGGCGGCTGTATCCGGCAAAGAAAAGCGCTTCACCAGCGAGACCGTCCCCGCCGGCGGCGCCTGCCGCCGGGAATGGCTGGAGGAGTTCGCCCAGATGGAGCACGGCGCCCAGGACTGGCTGGATCAGGTGGTGGGCCATCTCCCCCATCCCCTGCTGCCGGACACGCCGCTGCGTATGGCGGCGGAGGGCAGCGGCCTTGCCGACCTGTTCAACGCGGTGCAGCTCTGGGCCAGCGGCGCGCGGCTGTCCGCCTCCAGCCTGGCCAACGATGTGGCGGGGCTGCCCCAGGTGGTGCGGCGGCGGGATCTGCTGATCGCCTACCCCTACACCAACACCCTGTCGGTGCTGGAGATCACCGGCGCCGCCCTGCGGCAGGCCATGGAGCGCAGCGCCGAGTACTTCACCCGGAACGATGACGGTACGGTGCGGGTCTCCGACTGCTTCCTGGAGCCGAAGGTGGAGCACTATAACTACGACTACTACGCCGGGGTGTCCTACACCTACGACATCTCCCGTCCGGTGGGCCAACGGGTGACCGAAATGACCGTGGACGGAAGGCCGGTGGCGGACGGGGATGTGTTCACCATCTGCCTGAACAGCTATCGGGCCAGCGGCACCGGCGGGTACGACTGCTATACGGGCTGCCCCGTGGTGCGGGAGATCGGCACCGAGATGTCCGATCTGATCCTGGACTACTTCAAGCAGTACGGCGACGCCATCCCGGATGTCCACGGCGATTTCCGGCTCCTGCCCGCCGCGAAGGCGTAAAACCGAACATCGCCCCATAACAAGCACGCTCCCGGCGATACCGCCGGGAGCGTGCTTTGTCTATGAATAAGTGGTCTCAATTCTCACAGGGAAGATCCTTCGGCAGCCAGCGCTTCCGGATCAGATACAGCAGAAACACTCCGCCCCGCAGGGCCATCTCCGCCGCCCGGGCCGTCCATACGCCGGGCAGGCCGTACCGCCCCACCAGCAGCCAGATCAGCGGCAGCCGCACGCACCACATGCACACGAAGTTCAGCGCCGTGGGCTTCAGCGTGTCGCCCGCCCCTTGATAGATGCCCATAGCCGCCACAAAGGCGCCGTAAAACGGCTCGGTCAGCAGGGCGATCCGCAGGACTTTGGCGCCCAGCGCCACCACCTCCGGATCGGGGCTCAGCACGCCGATGACCACCGGCGCCGCAGCGTACAGGATGGCGGAGGTCACGGCGATGACGGCCATGGCAAAGCCCACCGTGGTCATGGCAAAGCGATAGGCGGTTTTACCCCGCCGTGCGCCGACGCTCTGCCCCACCAGCGTGGAGGCGGCGCTCTGGATGCCGTAGGCGGGCATATAGCACAGGCTCTCCGTGGTGGCGGCAAAGGAGTCCGCCGCGATGGACACGGTGCCCAGCGGCGCCACCATCCGGGTCACCACCACGCCCGCGCTGGACATGAGGATGCGCTCCACCGCCACGGGAAGCGCCAGCTTCACGCAGCGGGTCAGATGCTCCCGGTGGAAGCGGAAGCCCTCCCCTGCCCGCAGGTGCAGCATGGGCGACTGCCTCCACAGCCGCCAGGACAGCAGCGCCGCCGCTGCCAGCTCCGCCAGCAGCGTCCCCAGCGCCGCCCCCCGGACGCCCAGTCCCGCACCGGGCAGCGTCAGCACCCACCACTGCCGGGTGGGGAAGATCAGCAGCGCGTTGCACACCACGTCCATCAGGCACATGGCGGCCATCACGATGCCCGGCGTTTTCAGGTCGCCGGTGGCCTGCAGCATCCCGGCGGACAGACTGTACAACTGGATCAGGGGAAAGGTCAGCGCCGCGATGAAGAAGTAGTCCGACGCGTGGCCGCAGATGGCCGGGTCGGCCCCCAGCCAATGGGGCAGCCGCCCCGCGATGGCCAGTCCCACCGCCAGCAGCACCAGCGTGATGGCCAGCGTCACGGCAAAGCCCTGCTTCATCAGCTCACGGGCCTTCCGCTCCTCCCGCGCGCCGATGGCCTGGGCCACCTGGATGGTGAAGCCCACCGCCGCCGCGCCGCACATGCCGTTGAACAGGTTCAGCGTGGAGGACACCACCCCGATGGCGGCCGAGGCGTCCGCGCCCAGATGCCCCACCATAGAGGCGTCGATATACTGCATCAGAATGGTGGAGAGCTGCGCCAGAATGGCGGGAATGCTCAGCCGGACGGTAAGCTGCAACTGCTGGGCCAGCGTCAGATCTTTGCCCAGCCGCAGGTCACAGAGAAGATCCTTCCGCATCGTCCACCGTCCTTTCTCTTCTGTCGAATTCATGATAAGTAAGAGACCGCTTTGCGGTCTCTTACTTTCTATTTCCGTTATTCCACGATCTGCAGGTCCTTGGGATAGTGGGTCAGCACCTGGCAGCCGTCCTCCGTCACCAGCACCAGATCCTCGATCCGCACGCCGGTATCGCCGGGCAGATAGATGCCCGGCTCGATGGAGAACACCATGCCCGGCTGGGCGATGACGGTGCAGTCGCTGCTGACCTGGGGCGGCTCGTGGACGTGGGTGCCGATGCCGTGGCCCGTGCGGGTGATAAAGGCGTCGCCGAACCCGGCGGCCTCGATGACGGAGCGCACCGCGTGGTCAATGTCGCACATGCGGACGCCGGGGCGGACGAAGTCGATCCCGGCCTGCTGGGCCTCCCGCACCACCTCATAGATGTGCCGGTGCCGGTCGCTGACCTGGCGGTAAAAGACCGTGCGGGTCATGTCGCACCAATAGCCGTTGATGGGACACACCAGATCCAGCAGCACCGCGTCGCCGGGCCGGGGCAGCGTACCGTCCGGCATATGGTGGGGCTGGGCGGCGTTGGGGCCGTAGCAGGCGATCTGATACTGTCCTACCTGGGTGCCGCCGCTGGCGATAAAGAAATCGTCGATCATCTGGGCCAGCTCCGCCTCGCCGCGCTCCGGGGCGATGTGGCTGATGCCGTAGGCGATGGCCCTGTCGTTGACCGCGCCGGCCTCCCGCAGAAGCTGCTGCTCCCGGGCGTCCTTGCTGGCCATGGCCATATCCACCGGGTCGGAGCCGGGGACGGGATGAATGTCGCTCCGCCGGGCCATCAGCGCCAGCGTATGGCCGCTGGGCCAGCCGCGGTCAATGCCCACCGCACCCGGCAGCAGCTCCGCCGCGATCATGGCGTATACGTCCTGGCCGTCCCGGTACTGGTGCAGCGTGACGCCCTCCACAGCCGGGAAGCAGAACAGCAGGTTCATAAAGGCGTGGAGCCGGCCATCCTCCCGCAGCAGCAGAACGCCGCAGCGCTCCATGGCGTCCACGCTCTGGCCCAGCAGATACTGCATGGCGCCGGGGTCGGAGATGATCACCTGCCGCAGGCCGCACAGCGCCATATTCTTCAAAACGACTTCCAGCCGGTCGTGATACAGCATGGCGCGCCCTCCTCAGTGGTTCCGGGCCTGATAGGCGGCGTAGGCCTTCAGGGCGAAGGCCATGTCCCGCTGCAGATGCTGGCGCATTTCCTCGGCGGCCTTCTGGAATTCTCCGGCCTTCACCAGCTCGTACATGTCGATGTGCCCCTGGTGGATCAGTTCCACGTTCTGATCCTGATAGTAGTACATGCAGGACAGCACCTCCAGCCGGGCCCGCAGCTTGGCCGCCGCCTCGTTGAGGTAGCAGTTCTGGGCGTGGCGGTAGAACACCACATGGAACTGCTCGGACTGCTCCTTCCACGCGGCCCGGTCGCCCGCCGCCAGCGCCCTGCTGCCGCTCTCCACCACGTCCTGCAGATCCATCAGCAGGGGCACCTGGTTGAAGTTGTTCTGGCAGAAGAGGATGGCCATGGAGTCCAGCTCGCCGATAAACTGAAAGAGCTGGCGGATGTCCGCCTCGGTGAACTCCGTCACCGTGACGCCGCAGTTGGAGTAATAGGTCACCAGCCCGTTCTCCGCCAGACGCATCAGCGCCTCGCGGATAGGGGTATGGCTGACGTTGAAGCGATCCTTCAGCACCTTCAGCGTCAGCTTCTGGCCGCACACCAGCCGCTGGTCGGTAATATCATGATACAGCTCGTCATAGATCTGTTCGGAAAGGGTTTGTCCAGCCATAGATAGATACTTCTCCTTTTACTTTTTTTCATCTCACGCTCCATATTAGCAAAAATTCTATGAAAAAGCAATAGATTTTATAAAATGTTCAAAAATTTTACCGTTGTATGGAAATATTTTAGAAAATCAAGGCCCAGAGGCCGCTCTCCCCTCCTCCTTGTTTTGCAAATTATCAAAAAATATTGTAAAATCTCGCCGGGTCATATGGACATTCCGGAAGCGAAAATGGTATAATACCACCAGAGCCCGGGACACGGGCACCACCATATTGATCACAGGAGGGCTGCCATATGTTACCCAAAGCCTTTTATGCGGAGAACCGCCGCCGGCTGCTGGAGACGCTGCCGGAGAACAGCGTCGCGGTGCTGTTTGCCGGACACGCGCCCCGGCAAAGCGCCGACGCCTATTACCCCTTCTTTGCCAACCGCAATTTCCTATACCTGACCGGCATGGAGGAGGAGCACCTCATCTATCTGGCGGTCAAGCGCGGCGGCGCGGTGGAGGAGGCTATCTATCTGCAGCAGGAGGATCCCATGCAGGAGCGGTGGTTCGGCCGCCGGATCCACGCCGCGGACGTGCCGGAGCGCTACGGCTTCACCGACTGCCGGTACATTGAAAGCTTTGAGGATGACTTCGACCGGCTGGCCGCTGACCAGAGCCTTGACCGGCTGTGGCTGGACTTTGACCGGGAGTCTCTGGACGAGCAGCCCAATGAGGCCCGGCAGTTTGCGGCCCGTGCCGCCGCTGTGTGGCCCTGGCTGCGATTGGGCGACCTGCGCTCCCGCATGCGGACGCTGCGCACCATCAAGCAGCCCTGCGAGATCGACGCCATGCGCCGCGCCGTGCCCATCACCCGGGCCGGTATCGAGGCCATGATGATCGCCTGCCGCCCCGGCATGAAGGAGTACGAGCTGAAGGCGGAGTTCGACTACGCCCTGGCCAAGCGCGGCGTGCTGACCCCGGCCTTCCCCTCCATCATCTGCAGCGGACAGAATAACTTCTGCATCCACTACTACGACTATACCGGCACCGTGGCCGACGGCGACATGGTGCTCAACGACGTGGGTGCGTGGCAGGACTACGAGTGCAACGACGTGTCCCGCACCTGGCCCGCCAACGGCAAATTTACGGAGCGGCAGAAGGCCCTGTACCAGTGCATCTACAACACCTCGGAGCATATGTTCTCCATCATCAAGCCCGGCATGCCCATGCGCTCCATCGACCAACTGGCCCGTGAGTACTGCTTCGGTCAGTTGAAGGCGCTGGGGATCATCGACGATTTCAAGGATATCCGAAAGATCATGTGGCACGACGGCGCCCACCACATCGGCTTCGACGTCCACGACGTGATCGATTACAGCCGCCCCACCGAGGCGGGCATGGTGTTCTGCGTGGACGTGGGCGTCTACTACGAGCCCTGGGGCATTGGCTTCCGGCTGGAGGACAACTGCCTGGTCACCGAGACCGGCTGCGAGAATCTGACCGCCTCCATCCCCCGCACCGTGGAGGAGATCGAGGCCTTTATGGCCGCCCGCTGAGAATCACATATTGATAGACAGAAAAGGAGGATGTCCGCCGGACATCCTCCTTTTCCTGTATGAAAGGGTAATTGAGAAGACTTCAGATCATGCTCAGGCGTTCCACTGGAAGTTCTGCAGATAGTACACGCCCTCCAGCGCGATGGTGCCGGTCTCCAGGCCGGTCTTGTGGGCAAACAGCAGCGTGGGGTTGCACAGGATGCAGTACACGGCCTGCTCCTGAACATAGGAGAACAGCTCGTTGTACACGGCCTCGCGCTCGGTCTCGTCCACGGTGGCAACGGCCTTCTGGAACAGCTCCTCCACCTTGGGATCGGACCAGCGGGCGTTGTTGGCCATGCCGATGTAATCCTTGGTCAGCGCCAGGGACAACTGCTGGGTGTCGCCCTGCAGCGCCATGTTCAGGCAGGTCATGCCGAAGTCGCCGTCCATCAGCTTGTCCAGATAGGCGTTGAACTCCAGGATCTCCAGGTTGCAGGTCAGACCCACCTTGGCCAGGTCGGACTGGATCACCTGGGCCAGCAGCTTATAGCTCTCGGCCACGATGAAGGTGCCCAGATCGTAGCCGTCGGCATAGCCGCACTCGGCCAGCAGGGACTTGGCCTGCTCGGGATCGTAGGTGTACTGCTTCTGGCTGTCGGAGTAACCCTCACGGTCGGGGGTCAGCAGGTTGGAGTTGACCTCGCCCTCACCCTCCAGCACGGCGGTGACCAGGGCCTCACGGTCGATGGCGTAGTTGATGGCCTGACGGAACTTCACATTGCTGTAAGGCTCCTTCTCGGTGTTCATAGCGATGAAGTAGAAGGCGGTCTGCTCGGCGGTGGTGATCTCCACATTGGCCGCGCTCTGCAGGGTGGACAGCACGGAGGCATCCACCTCGGCGAAGTCGATCTGACCGGCCTGCAGGCCGATGGACATGGAGGCCGCGTCGGCGATGACCTTGAAGGTCACGTTCTTGATGGCGGGAGCGCCGCCGTAGTAATCCTCAAAGGCCTCCAGCACGAAGGAATCGCCCTGGTTGTGGCTGACGAACTTGTAGGGGCCGCAGCCGACGGGCTGCTGGGCAAAGGTGTTCTCGTCCACGGACTCATAGTAGGCCTTGCAGCCGATGGGCACGTCCACCACGCTGCGCAGGAAGGGGGAGTACACGGTGGCGGTATACACATTGATGGTGTAGGGATCCACCACTTCCCAGTGATCCATGCCGTCCACCATGGCGCCCTGATACTCAGAGGCGGCGCACAGATCCAGGCTGAAGCCGATATCGTCGGCGGTCAGCTCAGAGCCGTCGTGGAACTTGACGCCCTTGCGCAGATGGAAGGTGTAGCACAGGCCGTCCTCGCTGACCTCCCAGCTCTCGGCGATGCGGGGGATCATGTCGCCGGTGGGATCGTCGGGGTTGTCGATGGCCAGAACGTCGTAGATCTGGTTGATCAGGTTGGTCTCAACGTTCAGGCTGGTGTTCACGGGATGCAGGGTCTCGTAGTCCTGATCGACTGCGATGGTCAGGCTGGTGCCGTCGCCGGCAGAGGCGTTGTTGCCGCCGTTGCTGCCGCCGCAGGCGACCAGACTCAGTGCCATGGCCAGAGCCAGCACCAGTGCAAGAAACTTTTTCATGGGGTGTCTCCTTTTCATTTTTTATTTTGACGCCATTCCGGCGTGGAGATACGGAAAAACCTGCTCAGAAATGGAATACGCGGTGGGTATACTTGTCCAGCAGGTCGATACCGGCGGTCACGTCGTCCTTGGTGATGACGGAGCACTTGCTGTGGGGATAGCGGTCCACCACGGCGATACCGGCCACCCGGACGCCGTCGCCGGACTGGTTCATGGAGCTGGCGTCGGTGCCGCCGCGATCCATCACGCCCCGCTGATAGCGGATGCCGTTCTCCTCGCAGCAGGCCAGCATCTCGTTGACCAGGTCCTCGTCCAGCATGGCGCTGGGGTCGCCCAGTGTGACGCTGATGCCCTCGCCTACGGCGTTGCAGCCCTCCAGATCGCAGGGATAGGCGTGGTCGGGGGTCACGTCCACGCTGATGCCGATGTCGGGGCGGATCTGATGGGCGGCGGTAACGGCGCCGCGGCAGCCCACCTCCTCCTGGACGGAGAAGACGTAGTACACATCGTTGGGGCAGTCGCCCTTGTTCATCTTCACGGCCTCCAGCAGCATGAAGCAGCCCACCCGGTCGTCGAAGGTCTTGGCGCTGATGCGGCCGTTCTGCAGCTCGTACCAGGGGCCCACAAAACCGGCGTAATCGCCCACCTTGACGTACTTCTCGGTGTCCTCCTTGCTGGTGCAGCCGATGTCGATATACAGCTTGCCGCTGTCGTTCTTGGCGTCCTCGATCTTGCCGTCGCAGCCCACCACGCCGATGGTGCCGTTCTGGAACACCACCTGATCGTTATACAGGGCGGAGGTCCAGACCCAGCCCACATTACACACCTTGATGCGGCCGTCGGACTCGATCTTCTTCACCTGCAGGCCGATCTCGTCCATATGGGCGGAGAGCATGATCTTCTTGCTGTCGGGGCCGCCCTTGCCGTGCCTGACGGCAATGATGTTGCCGATGTTGTCCACATAGGCGTTGTCCACATGGCCCTCCAGCTCACGCAGCACGATGGCCCGCACGGCCTTTTCCCGGCCTGCCACGCCCCACGCCTGGGTCAGCTCCTTCAGCAGCTCAAAATTTGCCATACGCTCAGTTCTCCTTTCTGTTTTTCAGCAGACTGGCCTTCTCCACCCAGCGGGTCTGGTTCATCAGCGGATGGTGCAGGCTGATGGCGCCGGTGGGGCACTCCATCACGCAGCAGCCGCAGTACCAGCACTCGTCGGGATAGGACACCACGGGATGGCTGCCCTTTTCGCCGGGGGTCATCACGTCGATCATGCACGCCTCCATGCAGCGGTTGCAGCCGATGCACTTCTCCGCGTCGAACCGCAGCGGCGTGGCAGGCGGCGTCTGACGGAAGCCGAATTCCTTGATCTCTTTCATGCCTGCGCCTCCTTTGCCTTTTCTGCCATATAGTCCTGATTGTGCTTCTCGTAATTTTTCTTGATATCACCGGCGTAGTCAAGCGGCACCTCGCGGGCCACCACCTTCTCGCCGTCGTTGTGGATGCAGATGAAGGGGGCCATGGTCTTGCCGTCGTCGTCGGTGCGGTAGAACTCCAGCTTGGGGCAGGTCTGGTGGCGGGCCAGGCAGGCCTGCAGGATGATCTGGGCCACCGTCAGGATGTCGAACACCTCCAGCAGGCGCATCAGCTCGTGGGGATTGGCGGCGTAGGTGCGGGGTACGATCTCCTTCTCATAGCGGTTCAGCAGCTCCACGCCGGACAGCAGCAGCTCGTCCCGCTTCTGCTCGCCGCAGTAGTTCTGCATGGCCTTGGCAATGGCCTCGTTCAGCTCCTTCCAACTGACGCCGTTGACAGGGTCGCCGCTCAGCGGCGCGTAGACGCGCTCCATCTCGTTCTCCACCTGGGTCTCGCAGGGGGCGATGACGCTCTCCTGCTTCGCAGCGTAGGCCGCGGCCTTGCGTCCGGCGTAGGCGCCGGTGGAGGCGGCATGGCCGAAGCAGTTGGAGGAGAACAGGGAGTCGCCCGCCACGAACAGGCCGGGGATATTGGTCATCAGATCCCAGTCGTTCATGAAGCCGCCGGGCATGCCGAACAACTGGCGCTCCTGGGGCAGGAACTCGGCGCTGGTCCAGCCCACGCCGTAGCACTGCAGAACGTCCTTGGTGGGATCGAAGCCCGCCTCGGTGAAGTTCTTGTACACGGGCACGTTGGTCTTGCCCTCCTGACCCACCATCATGCCCCAGATGACCTTCCGCTCCAGCTCCGGCATGTTGGACAGGTCGGCGTAGAAGGGCAGCTTGTAGCCCATCTCCTTCAGCTTGTCATAGGGCAGGGTCTCCGGGCCGTCGTAGGCGTACTTGGCCTGCTCAATATTGCCGCCCTTCAGGAAGTAGTGCTGACCCTTGGCAGGCTGGAAGCGCTGCTCCACATCGGTCAGGATGTTGCCGTCGCGGTCGGCGTAGGGGATCTCCTTGCCCTCGGCGTCGATGAGGGAGGCGGGGTACCAGGTGTTGTGGTTGTTGCCCGCGGAGTAGGGCGGGAAGGAGCGTCCGGCGGAGGAAAACTCGGCCCGGACGGATTTTTCCATCATGTTGAACTCCGCGCCGGCGCGCCAGCCCATGGCGTGGCCGTCGCCGATGGTGCACATGGGGCGGAACTCGCACAGACCGGGATAGGCGGCGGAGAACAGCCACACGCGGGCGGGACGGCTCATGGTGATGATGGCCGCCTTGCAGGAGAACACATAGAACTCGCCGGTGCGGGTATGGACGCCGGTGGCGCCCACGCACTTGGCGCCGTTCTTGCCGCCCTCGGTCAGCAGTGAGGTGACCATGACGCGGTCCACGATCTTCACGCCCAGACGGCGGCACTCCTTCTCCATGGCGGGCTTGAAGGTGGTGCCCCAGATGCGGATGGTAAACTTATTCTTATAGTCATAGGCGAACATCAGCTTGGTCTTCTCGTCCCGGAAGGCCGCGCCCTTGAACTCGTCCTCGGTGTCCCGGATCTTGCCGCCCATCTTCTCGATGTCCTGCAGATGATCCCAGCCCTCACGGCACTCTATATAATGAGAGATGCCGTTGTTGTAGCCGTCGTTGTCATCCAGCATGGCCTGCACCAGATCCTCCGGAGAGACGCCGGAGCAGGGGTTGGTGGCGGCGCTCTCCCAGTGGTCGCAGCCGCTGCCGCCTGCGCCGGAACGCTTGGTGGCGCCCTTTTCCACCAGGATCACGCTCTGGCCGCGCTTGGCGGCATTGATGGCGGCCATGCATCCGGCGATGCCGCCGCCCAGCACGATCACATCCGCCTCCATGCGGTTGACTTGGCTCACCTTGGCAGGATAGGGCCATTTCATTTCGCTCATGCTTCATCCTCCTATATACATTATTACAATTACACACAGATTACCTGAAAGAGGGGAAAAATCGGCCGATCGATCGTGCCGCTCCCTCCGCTCGACCATATATTATCAAATCTTTCGGGATTTTGCAATATTTTTTCGAGAGATTTTATAAAATTATTGACATTTTTGCAAAACGAAAGTAAAATGACCTTAACACCCCGGAGCCACGCTCCGCAGATAACAGGGAGGAGATCGTATGTACAAATACGTCATCAAGCGGATCCTGTTGACCATACCGGTTCTGCTTGGCGCCATTTTTCTGGTGTACGCCATCATGTACCTGACGCCGGGTACCCCTGCCGAGCTGATCCTTGGCATCACCGCCAAGCCGGAGGACATCGCCGCGCTGAACCACAAGCTGGGCGCGGATCTGCCGTTCTTCGAGCAGTTCTTCAATTACCTGAAGGGCATTGTCCTGCACTTTGACTTCGGCACCTCTTACCGGAACGGTGAGCCGGTGTTCCAGTCCATCATGTCCCGCTTCCCCTGCACGCTGACGCTGGCCATCACCTCCACCATTCTGGGTGTGGGGCTGGGCGTGGTGCTGGGCATCGTGTCCGCCGTGAAGCAGTATTCCTGGCTGGACAACGTGCTGACCACGCTGGCCATGTTCTTCTCCGCCATGCCCGGCTTCTGGCTGGGCCTGATGCTGATGATCATCTTCGCCCTGAAGCTGGGCTGGCTCCCCTTCAGCGGTATCGATAGCTGGACCGGCTACATCCTGCCCACCATCACCCTGGCGCTGGGCAGCGCCGCCAGCGACATGCGTCTGACCCGCTCCACCATGCTGGAAACGATACGTCAGGACTACATCCGCACCGCCCGCAGCAAGGGCGTGCCGGAAAAGGTCGTCATCTGGAAGCACGCCCTGCGCAACGCGCTGCTGCCGGTGATCACCTCCATGGGCATGAGCTTCGGCGCCTCTCTGGGCGGCGCCGTTATCTGCGAGACGGTGTTCGGCATGCCGGGTCTGGGTATGCTGATCGTCAGCTCCATCCGACAGAAGGACACCCCTGTGGTGCTGGCGGCCACGCTGTTCCTGGCAGCGCTGTTCTGTATCGTAATGCTTGTCGTCGATATTCTCTACGCCTATATCGACCCGCGCATCAAGGCACTGTACAAGTCCTGACGGCGGAAAGGAGAGCACACTGATGAACGAGAAAAAAGTGATCAAAAAGAGTAAGAAAAACAGTCAGGCCAAGGAGATCTGGCGGCGCTTCCGCAAGAGCAAGACTGCCATGCTGGGCCTGGTGCTGCTGATCTTCGTGGTGGGCATCGCCATCTTTGCCGACGTGATCGTCCCCTATGAAAACGCCATTACCCAGAACATCCCCGAGCGGCTGCAGGGCCCCAGCGCGGCCCACTGGTTCGGCACCGATGAGGCGGGCCGCGACCTGTTCGCCCGCATCATCCACGGCTCCCGCTATTCCCTGGCCATCGGCATCATCACCACCATCGTGTCCATGATCATCGGCGGCCTGCTGGGCGCCGTGGCCGCCTACTACGGCGGCTGGGTGGACAACGTGATCATGCGCATCACCGACGTCATTATGACCGTGCCGCCCATCCTGCTGAGTCTGGCGGTGGTGGCGGCCCTGGGCGCCAACCTCCGCAATCTGCTGATCGCCATCACCGTGTCCTGCGTCCCCGGCATCATCCGCATGGTGCGCTCGGTGGTGCTGGGCGTGGTAGAGGAGGACTATATCGAGGCCGCCCGCTCCTACGGCACCAGCGACATGCGCATCATCCTGAAATACGTCATCCCCAACGCGCTGGGCCCCATTATCGTTACCGCCACCATGAACGTGGCCACCATGATCCTGTCCGCCTCCGGCCTGAGCTTTCTGGGCATGGGCGTGCAGCCGCCCGCTCCCGAATGGGGCGCGCTGCTGTCCGACGCCGAGACCTATATGTTCTCCGCGCCCCATCTGCTGTACATCCCCGGCCTGTTCATCGTCATCGCGGCGCTGAGCTTCAACCTGGCCGGTGACGGCCTGCGTGACGCACTGGATCCCAAGCTGAAGGATTAAGGGAGGGACAAATCATGAGTGAAGCTTTGCTGAAGATCAAAGACCTGCAGATCGACTATCGCACCGATCTGGAGACGGTACATGCCGTCAACGGCATTTCCCTGACCCTGAATAAGGGCGAGACCCTGGGCCTGGTGGGCGAGACCGGCGCGGGCAAGACCACCACAGCCCTGTCCATCCTGGGCCTGCTGCCGGAGCGCACCACCCGCACCAACCGGGGCTCCATCTGGTTCGACGGCGAGGATATCCTGGCCATCCGCGACAAGGACGGCACAGCCGTCTCCGAGGAGGACTATATCGCCGCCCACACGCCGGAGACGCCGGAAGAAACGCCGGAGGGCGAGACCGCGGAAGCCCCCGCCGTGGAGCTGCCCGCCCCCACCTATCTGAACAACAAGCAGATGCTGGGCATCCGGGGCGAGAAGATCTCCATGATCTTCCAGGATCCCATGACGGCCCTGAACCCGGTGCTGACGGTGGGCGACCAGATCCTGGAAGCCCTTCAGATGCACAACGAGGGCCACACCCGCGCCGAGCTGGAGGAGCGCGTGGAGGAGGTTCTTGAGATGGTGGGCATCATGCCCAGCCGCAAGAAGGACTATCCCCATCAGTTCTCCGGCGGCATGAAGCAGCGCGTGGTCATCGCCATCGCCCTGGCCTGCAACCCCATGCTGCTGATCGCTGACGAGCCCACCACGGCCCTGGATGTGACCATTCAGGCCCAGGTGCTGGCCATGATGATGGAGCTGCAGGAGAAGCTGGATACCTCCATGATCATGATCACCCACGATCTGGGCATCGTGGCCCAGACCTGCGACAAGGTGGCCGTCATGTACGCCGGCGAGATCATCGAGTACGGCACGGTGGAGCAGGTGTTCACCGGCGACAAGCATCACCCCTACACGGTGGGCCTGTTCAACTCCATCCCCAATCTGGAGGCCGATGAAAAGCGCCTGCACCCCATCGACGGCATGATGCCCGACCCCACCGATCTGCCCCAGGGCTGCTATTTCTCTCCCCGCTGTCCCCATGCCACAGAGCGCTGCCGCCAGTGCCATCCCGAGAACTGCGACGTGGACGGCCTGAGCATCAAGTGCTTCCTGTTTGATGAAAAGGAGGAAGTCTGACCATGAACCAGAAGCATCCCCTGATCGAAATGGACAACCTGTGCAAATACTTCCAGATCAACAAGAACGCCACCCTTCACGCCGTGGACGGCATCACCCTGAAGATCAACGAGGGCGAGACCCTGGGCGTGGTGGGCGAATCCGGCTGCGGCAAGTCCACCCTGGGCCGCACGGTGCTGAAGCTCCACGAGCCCACCAGCGGCCGCATCATCTATGACGGCGAGGACATCACCCACTATAAGGCCAAGAAGCTGGCCAAGATCCGCCGGGACATGCAGATGATCTTCCAGGATCCCTACGCCAGCCTGAACCCCCGCATGAGCGTGCAGGAGCTGATCGCCGAGCCGCTGATCGTGGCGGGCGTCTATAAGACCAGCAGCGAGGTGTATGAAAAGGTGGCCGAGCTGATGGACACCGTCGGCCTGGCGGAGCGCCTGTCCGGCGCCTATCCCCACGAGCTGGACGGCGGCCGCCGCCAGCGTATCGGCGTGGCCCGCGCCCTGTCCCTGAACCCCCGGTTCATCGTCTGCGACGAGCCGGTGTCCGCGCTGGACGTGTCCATCCAGGCCCAGATCCTGAACCTGCTGATGGATCTGCAGGAGGAGCGGAACCTGACCTATATGTTCATCACCCACGATCTGTCTGTGGTGCGCCATATCTCCAACCAGATCGCCGTCATGTATCTGGGCAAGTGCGTGGAGTACTGCGAGTCCAAGCACCTGTTCGTCAACCCGCTGCACCCCTATACCAAGGCGCTGCTGTCGGCCATCCCCGTGCCCAGCATCTCCATGCGCAGCAAAAAGCCCCAGTTGATCCGGGGCGAGGTCACCAACCCCATCAACCCCAAGCCCGGCTGCCGCTTCGCCTCCCGCTGCCCCTTCGCCACGGAGGAGTGCACCCAGGGCGACATCCCCTTCGAGGAAGTGGAGCCCGGCCATTTCGTGGCCTGCCTGAAGGCCAAGACCCTGTAACAAGGAAAGGACGGCTATGGAACTGGAAAAGCAAGTACAGGAGCTGCGTGACTACCAGAAGAAGCTCCACGCCTATACCCATGTATCCAACCTGCTGATGTACGACGCCAGCACCTCCATGCCCAGCGGCGGCTCCGACGCCACCGGCGACACCATGGAGCTGATCGCCGGTGAGCTCCACAGCATGAGCGTGGATCCCCACATGGGACAACTGCTCTCCGCGCTGTATGACCGCCGGGACGCGCTGGATTTCCAGACCCGGCGCGAGGTGGAGGAGCTGCGTGAGCAGCGGGAAAAGCAGGAAAAGGTGCCCAAGGAGGCCGTTATGGCGGCGGAAAAGGCCGCCAACGCCGGCCGCCACTACTGGCAGATCGCCAAGGCGCAGAATGATTTCTCCCTCTTCAAGCCCTATCTGGCCAATATGGTGGAGATCCGCCGCCAGTACGCCAACTACATCCGCCCCGGCGCGGATGTCTATGACACGCTGCTCAACGAGTTCGAGAAGGGCTGCACCCAGGCCATGCTGGATCCCTTCTTTACCCTGATGGGCGAAAAGCTGACGCCGGTGCTCCGCGCCATCATGGAAAAGGGCGCCCAGCCGGAGCTGGGCTTCCTGCACAATACCTTCCCCATCCCCCAGCAGAAGGCGCTGTCCGGCTATCTGATGGACGTGATGGGCATCGACAAGACCCGCTGCGTCCTGCGGGAGTCGGAGCACCCCTTCACGGTGGAGTTCTCCCGGAATGACGTCCGCATCACCACCAAGTATTTTGAGGACGATCTGCTGAGCAATCTGTTCTCCGTGGTACACGAGAGCGGCCACGCCATGTATGAGCTCAGCGTCGCGCCGGAGCTGCTGCACTCCTGCATGGGCCACGGCGCCACCACCGCCATCCACGAGAGCCAGTCCCGCCTGTGGGAGAACTACATCGCCCGCAGCCGTGCCTTCTGCGACCTGATCTTCCCGGAGGTGTGCCGCCTGTTCCCGCAGCAGATGGCGGCGGTCACGCCGGAGATGTTCTATCGGGCCGTCAATGTGGCACGTCCCAGCCTCATCCGCACCGACGCCGACGAGCTGACCTATCCCTTCCATGTGCTGGTGCGCTACGAGCTGGAGAAAGCCCTGTTCCGCAATGAGCTGACGGTGGACGACCTGCCCGCCGCGTGGAACGAGCTGTACAAGAAGTATCTGGGCATCGACGTACCCGACGACGCCCACGGCGTCCTGCAGGATATGCACTGGGCCGACGGCGCCTTCGGCTACTTCCCCAGCTACGCCCTGGGCACCGCCTATTCCGCCCAGTTCATGGCGGCGCTGACGCGGGAGCTGGATGTGAACGCCTGCATCGCCCGGGGCGACCTGTCCCCGGTGAAGCAGTGGCTGACGGAGAAGATCTACCGCCACGGCATGCTGCTGACGGCGGACGAGCTGCTGCAAAGCGCCACCGGCGAGTCCTTCGCGCCCCACTACTATGTGGACTATCTGACGGAGAAATACACCGGACTGTATGGAGTAAACATATGATCGAAGCATTGAAGGGCCTGCTGGCCATCGAATCCGTGGCCGATCACGGCAGGGACGGCTATCCCTACGGCCCCGGCCCGGCCAAAGCGCTGGACTATACCCTGGCGCTGTGTGAAAGGCTGGGCTTCCGCGTGAAGAACGCCGGCGGGAAATACGGCTATGCCGAGGTGGGTCAGGGCGACGAGATCATCGGCGTCCTGAGCCATCTGGACGTGGTGCCCGCCGGGAAGGGCTGGGACTATCCCCCCTACGCCGGAACAGTGGCGGACGGCCGCCTCTATGGCCGCGGCACGCTGGACGACAAGGGCCCGGCCATCATCAGCATCTACGCCGTCAAGGATCTGGCGGACGCCTACGCCGCCGCCGGAAAGGAGATGCCCCGCCGTATCCGCCTGATCTTCGGCCAGACGGAGGAAAACGGCGACTGGTACGACATGGAGGCCTATGTGGCCAACGAGGAGCCGGTCACCTGCGGCATCACCCCCGACGGCGATTTCCCCGCCATCTACTGCGAAAAGGGCATCGTCGTGGTAACCCTCACCATGCCGCTGGCGGGCAGTGGCATCCTCAGCGCCCACGGCGGCAGCGCCCCCAACATCGTCCCGGACGAGTGCGTGGTGGAGACCGCCTCCGGCACCCACAGCGCCGAGGGAAAGCCCGCCCACGGCAGCGCCCCCTGGCACGGCGAGAACGCCATCGACAAGGTGCTGACCCACCTGTCCCAGACCGAGGGCGGCAAATTTGCCGACGCCTACACCGCCCTCTTCGGCGGCGACGTGTACGGCAAGCGCCTGGGCCTGAACGTAGAATCCCCCGACAGCGGCCCGCTGTCCCTGAACGTAGGCATGCTGCGGGTGGAGGACGGAGAGCTTCGCCTGACGGTGGACATCCGCCACCCGGAGACCATGGACGGTCAGGCGGTGCTGGATACCCTGCGCACCGCGGCGGAGGCCCACGGCTTCACCATGCTGCCCGCCAGTCCCCTGCGCCCGGTGTATCTGGATAAGAACGGCCCGGTCATGACCCGGCTGCTGGAGGCCTACCGCCGGGAGACCGGCGACATGTCCCAGCCCCTGGCCATCGGCGGCGGCACCTATGCCCGCGCCATGGACAACATCATCGCCTTCGGCCCCAACTTCCCCGGCGAGGAGTGCCGCGAGCATGAGGGCAACGAGTATATCACCCTGACCAACATGGAGCGGCTGCGCCGCATCTATCGAAACGCCCTGCAAAATCTGTTGGAAATGTAAGCACACAAAAAGAGACACGTCCCACAGGACATGTCTCTTTCGTTATGCGTGTTTCGGTCTCGTCAGCAGCAGCGCCAGCGCCGCCGCCAGCACGCCGCCCACCGTCTTGGTCAGCAGCAGCGGCGTCAGCATGACGGGCTCCGCGCTCAGCGTAAAGCCCAGATGGGACGCCAACGTGGACGCGCCGCACACCAGAAACGCGGCGTTCATGGCCCGTCCCCGGGGATCCATGTCCTTCAGCATGGCCAGTGCCGGTGTGACGCTGACAAAGCCGATCAGCAGCCCGGCCAGACTGCTGTCCGCCAGCCCGGCCCGCCGTCCCAGCACCTGCAAAGGGCGGGATAGCGCCCGCCGCAGCAGCTCCGCCGCCGGAAGACTGCCCAGCAGCACCACGCCGATACCGGACACCACCTTCATGGCGTCCTCGATGGGGGCCAGTCCCGGCAGCAGCACCGCGCCGGAGATGTACTGCACCGCCCCCAGCGTCAGCCCGATGATGCTCAGCCACCGGATGAGCCGGGCAAACCAGGAAAAGCCCACCAGCGTCTGCCGGGGCAGGAACCGCAGTCCCGCCATCAGCAGAATGGCCAACAGCAGGACCGGCAGCGTCTGAACCAGCAGCGGCAGAAAGGCCATGCCGCTGCACAGGCCACCAACCAGCAGTGCCGCCGGAAGCACCGCAAGGCCGATCAGCAACCCCCGGAAGAAGTCGCTGGCCGCCTCCCCCTTCACCATGCCGATGCCCAGCGGGATGGTGAAGGACACGGTGCAGCCCAGGGTCGCCGCCGCCAGGATCCCGGCGTAGCGCCCCACGGCGGCGTCCGCCGCCAGTGCCGCCGCCATCTGGTAGCCGCCCATGTCGATGGCCAGGATGCCGCCCAGCATGGCCGGATCCAGTCCCAGCCGCAGCCACAGCGGCGCCACCGTGTGCTCCAGCGCGCCGGAGAGCAGCGGGGCCAGGCACAGGATCCCCGCCATGGACAGGGCCGTGGGCCCCAGCAGGTGGAAGCCCTCCTCAAACCGCTCTCCCAGCTTGAAGCGGTTGCCCAGCAGCAGATCCAGTCCGCCCAGGGCCGCGCCGCCTGCCAATATCCACAAAATCACACGTTCCATTCCGCCCGGCTCCTTCGCGCTGCCCCAAACTGGCAGTCTGTGTTTCTCTCCTGTTATTATACCGCATCCCGCGGCAAAACGCAAACCCGGCAGCCTCTTTTGCCCTATCCGCATAGCAAGCAGGCGCAGCGTAAACACGCTGCGCCTGCTTGTTATTTCTTTCCTGTTACGTCCAGCTCTCCAAACTGCGCTGCTTCTCATAGGCCGCCGCGTCCTCCGGCGACACGGAGGATTTTGCCCGGGAAATGATGTCCAGGATCTCGCCGGTGTGCAGCGGCTCCTCCTTCCCGGCCACGGAGCGGTGGACATACAGCACCTTGGCCTTGTTGATGATGGCCGCCACGTCGGCGCAGGTATAGCCCGCCAGCGCCGCGGTAACGGCGTCCACGTCCGCGTCGTTGGGGATGTCGCCCAGATACCCCAGCACCATCTGGCGGATGGAATCCTGATCCGGCAGCGGGATGTAGATCTTGGTGTCGAACCGCCCCGCCCGCAGCAGCGCGGGATCCAGCGACTCCGGCCGGTTGGTAGCGGCGATCACGGTAACGCCCGACAGGGACTCCATGCCGTCCATCTCCGTCAAAAGCTGGTTGATAATCCGCACGGAGCCCGCGTTGGTGCTGCGCGCCTCCGCGATGGCATCGATCTCGTCGAAGAACAGGATGGAGGGCTTCGTCTCCCGGGCGTCCATGAACGCCTTGCGGAGATTCTCCTCCGATTCGCCCACACCGCGGCCCAGCAGCTCCGGCCCGTTCACCACATAGAACGCGGCCTTGCTCTCGTCTGCCGCCACCTTGGCGAAGAAGGTCTTGCCGCAGCCCGGAGGCCCGAACAGCAGAATACCCTTGGGGGCGGATATGCCGTATTTCTTGTACTGCTCGGCGTTCTGGATGGGCAGCTCGATCTTCTCCCGCAGCAGGGCCTTGACGGAGTCCATGCCCTTGATGTCGTCCCAGCACAGGTGCTTGGCGGTCTTGTTGCGGTTGTCCTCCTGCGCGCCGCTGGAGCGGTTGTACTTCTTGCCCCACAGCTCGTACATCTTCTGCATCTCCAGCGTATAGCTGGGCCGGGTGATGGACAGGCGCATCATCAACTGCTCCTCGGTGACAGGCTTGAAGTCGTTCTCCCGGAACGCCGCCTCGCACAGGCCCCGGATGTCCGCGCCGGTGAAGCGTTCGCTGTTCTCCGCCAGCTTCTGATAGTCCACGCCGGTGCCCGCCTTGCCCCGCAGATACTTCTCAAACATGACGGCTCTGGCCGCCTCGTCGGGCACGCCCACATAGATCAGCTTGTCGAACCGGCCCGGCCGCAGCGCCGCGGGGTCGATCAGCGTGGGATTGTTGGTAGTGGCCACCACCAGCACGTCCTGCAGATCCACATAGCCGTCCATCTGGGCCAGGAATGTGCTGACGATGGAGGTTTCGTAGCTGCGCTCCGCCTTGGAGCGATCCATCAGGAAGGACTCGATCTCGTCGAAGCAGATGATGCAGGGCGCCTTGTCCCGCGCCTGTTGGAACACGCGGACCAGATTCTTCTCCGATTCACCCACATACATATTCAGGAAGCTGCTGGCGTTCACCACGATCAGCTTCATCTTCGTCTCGTTGGCGATGATCCGGGCCATGGTGGTCTTGCCGGTGCCCGGAGGGCCAAACAGCAGCAGGCCCTTCACCGGGGCCATGCCCGCCTTCACCAGCCGGTCGTACTCCCGCTTGTCGGTATAGGGCCGGATGATGCTCTGGATCTCCTTCTTCGTCTCCTCATAGCCCGCGATGGAGTCCCACTTGTCAAAGGTGATCTCCGCGTTGGACACGGCGTTCTTGCTGCCCTCCATAGCGGCGTCCCCGGCGGACAGCTTATGCGTCATCTCCTCCGAGGCGAAGGGACGGCTGATGAGATACGCCGCGATCATCTGCAGCACGATGGCGCCCACCGGCAGCGGGTCGTCCACGGCGAACACCATCGAGGTGCCGAACACCGCGGCGGCCAGCACCACGGCGGCGATCAGGAATTTCACGCCGTCCGCCGCGTCAAAGGCCAGCTTCTTCCCCAGCCGCACCTTGGCGAACAGGTACAGCAGCGCCGCCGCCAGCACGCCGTAGATGGCGATGGCGATGATCAGCGCGGTGATGTTGCTGTGAAGCAGCGTCTGATACATCTGCTTGAAGTTCAGGCTCCGCAGATACGCCTGTGCATTGGTGTAGTACACCCGCCGGTAATGGAAGGGGAACACACCGCCGAAGCCGCTCAGCAGCGTCAGCAGGCCATAATAGATGCCGTACAGCACGCAGAGCTGCTTCGAGCCGATGCGGGACAGCAGACACAGCCCCACCAGCAGCGCGCAGAACTGCCAGCCGCCGAAGACATTCCCCGGCACAAAGCACAGCGGCAGCAGTATGACCCAAAAGCTCAGGACATGATTGCACCCGCAGAAAAACAGCGTCAGCGCCGCGATGACCACCACCAGCAGCGCGTTGATGTGGGCCAGGGACAGGCACAGCACCAGTGCGTTGGCGAATATGGCCACGCCGGGCTTGAAAAAGAACAGTGCGCCCATGACCACCGCGATGAGCCATGCGGACATGCCGTCAAACATGCTGGTGGCCAGCAGTACCTTCGCGACATAGCAGACGCCCACCGCGCCGATCAGCCGGTAGACCGTGGCGTGATAGACGCGATCCAGCTTGGACCGCAGCATTTCGATACGTTCCATCATATACTTCTCTCTCTCGTATTTGTTGGCCTCTGTTGACGTTTGTTCTGATATTATAGCATTTTCTGTCGAAACCGTCAACGAAATTTGCGATAAACGGGGCATTTTATCCGTTCTGCCCCTCCCCTGCCCTGCCGCTGCGGCAGGGGGCATAGGGACTTCCCGTGGGCGCATAGCCTTAGCAAGGAAAGGAGGGGAGCGTCATGCTGAATGCGGCGCTGCTGCTGTTGTGCCAAAGCATGTTCTGGTCGCTGCACCTGGCCGGCAGCGGCGGCTCATTCCCCCAGCCGCTGACGGCGGAGGAGGAGCGGGCGTATCTGGCCCGCTGCGCCCAGGGCGATCTGGACGCCCGCAACGTGCTGGTGGAGCGGAACCTGCGCCTTGTGGCGCATATCATCAAAAAATACTACACCCAGGCCGAAGAGCAGGAGGATCTGATCTCCATCGGCACCATCGGCCTCATCAAGGCGGTGAACACCTTCCGCGCCGACAAGGGCATCCGCCTTGCCACGTATGCCAGCCGATGCATTGAGAATGCTATACTATCACAACGGAAGAATCGGCGGTTGAGGTGGCGGAACGGACGCCTTTTGAGGCAAAATGGCGCCTGTTGGCGAGAGTGGGAGTCCGCTGCTATATTTTGCTTTCTAATGTATCGGGTGCAATAAAAGTAGCCCCGCTCCAGATTCTTCAATTTCCAGTGATACTGCCGCACAAGTTTCAGGACGCAGAAAAGTTCAATTTGCAGTTCTCGGGCTTCGCAGAAATCACCGAAACAGCGGACAAGCTGCGCTGGCTTCGATACCAGAATGGCCTGCGGCAGAGAGACGTTGCAGACTACGCCGGTATAGACCGGAGCACCTATGTCCACTACGAAGAATATGACAAGGACCTCTACCCAATGGAGCACATGGAACGGATTGCGCAGCTCTTTGAGGTTCCGGTTGAAAGCCTTCTGGATGACTACAATCTATTTCTGAGAAATGGTCAGGGGGAACAGATCAAGGCAATTCGAACGAAACTGGGGCTGACGCAAAGAGAATATGCGGACAAGCTGGGCGTCAGCCTTGGCAGTCTCAAGCAGTGGGAGCAAAACCGCAAGCAGATATTCAAATCCACGTGGGAGAAGTATTTCAAGCAGAGTCTTGAAAAGCGTGGACAATTCTGATAGTATGATTACAGAATCATTCAGGAGATGCTGACCCATGATTATTAAATCTTCGACTGCGCTGTGCAACGACTACAGCATGATCTCTGATCTGACGCATGAAGAAGCTGAACAACGTGAGGAAATCTTGAAGCTGCGCGCAAAGCTGGAGGCAGCAGAGGCCGCCCGGCTTTCTGGTGCGCCTGCCTATACGCTGGAGGAATCCAGAAAACGGCTGGAGGCGATCTATCAGCGTGGCTGACCTTGCAATTCTGGAACTCGCCCAGCGGGAGCTTGAAGCAATCGTGTAGCCCCATATAAACCTTGTGGGGCATAATTCAGCGAGAAGCATATGAAAAACGGGCAGACCGGCGTTCAATGCCGGTCTGCCCATTTTGCGTATGTATCACTTCTGCGCCTTCAGATGCTTCGCCGCCGCGTCTACCAGTTCCAGCTTCTGCTCCGTGGAACAGGGCAGCTTCTGGACATTTTTCAGCACCTGCTCGGACTGAAACTTTGCCAGCTCCTGTGCCAGCTCCTGCTTCGCCTGCTGGGACTTTGGGAAAATCAGAAATACTTCCATGGCTGCCCTCCTTTCCAGAGCATTTGCTGCTTCAATCTATGCGCATTTTTCAATGCATATGTAGGTGCTTTTGCGCGCTGCGCATGGTCTCAAGTCTGCGCATCGGACTCATCCTTGACGATCAGTTTGGCATCCGCCGGGTAGTTCAGCGTGATGAGGGCGGGTTTGCCCAGTCCCTGTTTGCGGCGGATAATCAGGCCACTGTACTCCAACTCGCTGAAGATCCGCGTGGCGCTCTGACGGCTGCGATGGAGTTTGATTTGTGCTTGCTCCAGAGTGAAGTACAGACGGATGGTGCCGTCCGGCTCGACGTAGCCATTCTGCCGGGAGATGCTGGCTCTGTCCAGTAGAAGCGCGTAGAGTACCTTGGCGTCGTTGCTGATGTCGCACAGAGTTTCGTCTTGCAGAAGGAACCGCGGAAGCGGCACATAGGACGCCGTTGGGCTTTGCGTCGTGAACTTGTAAAATGCTTTCATCTGACCTCCTATCCCATCCATCCTATCCATCGGATTTGTATTGATTGGATTGATAGATTGATTCTTTTGAGAGTTGATTTATTTCTTATTAGTTAGTGGATGGATTTCAGCCCCGATGAAGGTCGTGGAAACCAGCCTCCTGAAATCCGGTTGCGGAACACTCTGGAGCGTTAGCTTGTCCACCGTCTGAAAAACCGGTGATGGAAAACCCCACGCATGGAAAAGCCCGTTGTGGTTAAAGCTCGTCTCTCTGCCGCTCTTTCAGCAGCTCCCAGATTTCCGCTTGCCGTGCTTTCAGCTCGGCAACGTCATCCTCGTAAACATACCCGGTGCTGTTGATGCGGCGGCAAATCTGGTTGATGTTTGAGGCAGCGCGGCTGACGGCAGCAGCCAGTTTCTTCTGCTCGGTGTAATCCACTTTAATGATGTAGCCGTCGATGAGCATTTTGCGGGCATACGCGCCGAAGTTGTGCGTTCCCAACTGGCGCATCTTGTGCTGGATGAGATTCAACTCCTGCTCGTTCAGGCAGATTTCCTTGCGGATGGGTCGCGTGCGGTTTGGCATATGTGTTGCATTAGATGTCAATATCGGAGATGTTATGGAATTTGTGCCGGAGGTACCGGAGGAGAAATAACATGGGTACTATAAAATACAGTAAACTCGTTAGAGATCGCATACCGGAAATCATCAAAGCGTCTGGAAAAACCTGTGTAACAGAGTTCCTTTCGGATGACGAGTATCTCCGCATGATCGATGCCAAGTTGGACGAAGAACTTGTAGAATACCACAAGGAGCAGAATATTGAGGAGCTTGCCGATCTTCTGGAAGTCATCTATGCGGCGGCTAAAGCTCGTGGATATACATTAGATCAGCTTGAGGTTGTGCGCGCTGAAAAGGCAAGTAAACGAGGCACCTTTGAAAAGAAAATTCTTTTGAAAGAAGTCGTTGAGAATTGAGGTGAATTAGATGCCAGCCTATCATTCTGCTTCCGGTAGTGTTGCGGAAGATTTATTCATAGAACTATTTAGCGAGACCTTCGGTGCAGAGAAGGCAGGATACCTCTATTCTCAATATCACTTCTATGACATCTATCAAAATAGCCGCTATGCCGACTTCGTGTTGGAAAACGGCGCTCGCCGAGTGGCAATTGAAATTGACGATGAGACATCGCACAATAAAAGCCTTGTTGCCTCCAATAAATTCTATGATGACCTATTGAAACAAAACAGCATGGTACACCTAGGGTGGGACGTGTACCGCTGGGCGGTGCGCCAGATGCAGATTCAACCAGAAGCCGTCAAGGACGAGCTACGGGTCTTTCTGGGCAGTCATCCGCAGTTCAAGGAAATTGAGGACTATCTTCCGCAACAACGCGGTAAAGCGCTGGATGGTGTCAGTCTGGAGCTGAAGGAACATCAAAAAGCCGCTCTGAACGCACTGCGGACTATGCGAGCGAATCGTGAAACCATCGCACTTTTGTATCATGCTACCGGCACTGGTAAGACGGTTACCGCGGTTATGGATGCTCGGAGCTGCGGCGGAAGAGTGCTGTTTCTTGCCCACACGCAAGAACTGGTCAATCAGGCCGCTGAGACTTTCCGGAAGCTATGGTCGAGTGTTACCATTGGCAGATACATGGAGACAATTAAGCAGCCAAATGCACATGTGGTCTGCGGCAGTATACAGAGCGTTGCCATGCACTTAGATCAATTCAAGGACAATGACTTCGATTATCTTATTGTAGATGAAGCACATCACGCTTCCGCAGATACATATCAAAAAGTTTTGGCCTATTTCAAGCCATCTTTCACGCTTGGCTTAACGGCCACTCCAGAGCGAACCGATGACAACAAGGTGATCCTGGACATCTTTAAGAATACGGCTCATAAGTTGGATATCCAAACCGCTGTGGAGATTGGTGAACTGGTGCCAATTCGGTGTATTCGAATCCATACCAATATCGACTTGACCAAAGTTCGGTTTAATAGCATCCAATATAACATCCGCGACTTGGAGAGTAAGATTTATATGGAGGATTGCCTGCAAGACGAATTTCCTTCCAAATATCAGGAAAGCATCGGCCTTCCCAGATATCAGCAGGAGCTCGACCGCCTGAAGCGCGCAGACATCGTCCACAAAAACTTCAGCAACCGTTTGGAGCAGAGTGCAAAGGAACGGGATACTGCTCAGAGAAAACTCTTCAATGCGCGCAGGGAGTACACAGACCGGTTCAAGCCCTGCTCCTTCCGCGTGGAAGCTGTGGATAATGATGAGTTTGAAGC
>CAKTZN010000008.1 GCA_934635545.1 uncultured Oscillospiraceae bacterium
ATCATGCTGTCGCTGCGCACCACCCAGGGCATCGACAGCGGCTATTTCGAGCGGCAGTTCCGCCAGAAGTTCCAGCCTATGGAGGAGCTGCTGGTGCAGTACGAGGCCCACGGCTTCGCTGTCCGGACGGAGAAGGGCTGGCGCCTGACGCCTCGGGGCTTCTTCGTGTCCAACACCATCATCGTCTCCCTGCAGGAGGCGGTGGGCCGGGCGCGGCAGCAGAAGCTCCAGCGTGCCGCCGAGGGTGACTTCAAGATCGACGTATAAGACAAAGCCACGGCAGGGTTCCCCTGCCGTGGCTTTATCTTATGAGCGGCACCGGATTAATTTATATGCCGCCGCAGGCGGCATACCACTTTTTTCACTTTTCTCTCTTCTCTTATCCCTTGAAATAGTACGACCCTCGAACTATTTTGCCCAAAACACCAGGATTTTCCTGGCTTTCCCCTATACTCTCTTAATAAATGTAACAGAAACGTAAATTTTTGCCCGCGGTGATTGATTTGAAAAAAAAGAGGTGGTAAACTAAAGCGTCAAAAAGGCGGCCCAGGCCGCTTTACACCATATTTGGCGCGCCCTGCGGCGCTGAAGAGAGGAAGAAATTCGTGCCCGGCTTTAGTGTAAAAAAACCGTTGACTGTTTATGTGGTGGCCCTGGCGGTCCTGATCCTGGGCGTGGTGGCCTATCTGAAGATGACCCCCGACCTGATGCCCAACATGGACTACCCCTATGTGATCGTCGTCACCAGCGATCCCGGCGCAAGCCCGGAAAGCGTGGAGAAGGAGATCACCAAGCCGCTGGAGAAATCGCTGGCCACGCTGGATCAGTTGAAGAACATCACCTCCACCAGCCAGAACAGCGTCTCCATGGTGGTGCTGGAGTTTGAAAACGGCGCCAATATGGATTCCCTGGGCATCGATATCCAGCAGCAGGTCTCCTCCCTGCAGGGCCAGTGGGACGACACCGTGTCCTCTCCCTATATCCTGAAGGTGAATCCCTCCATGATCCCCGTCATGGTGGCCGCTATCAGCAGCAGCGACATGGACGTGGGTGAGCTCAGCGATTTCGTGGAGGAAGAGCTGTCCGCCAAGCTGACCGGCATCACCGGCGTGGCCAGCGTGGAGATCATGGGCACTGTTGACCGGGAGATGCATGTGGTGCTGGACGCGGAGAAGATGGCCGCCCTGACGGAGACCATCCGCCAGAACGCGGGCAAGCTGCTGGATAAGGCGGCAGGCCAGCTCAGCAGCGCCAAAAAGCAGGTGACCGACGCCCAGGCGGCCCTGGATGACGGCATCCGCCAGGCGGCCGACGGTATCGGCGACGGTGTGACCGGTGCCCTGAACCAGGCGGTAGAGGCGCTGAAGAACGCCATGAATACCACCCCCGCCATGTCGGAGGAGGAAAAGACCCTGCGGGAGAGCATCGCCGCCGATCAGGCGCAGATGACCGCCAATAACGAGACCATTCAGGCCAATCTGGCCATCATCGCCGACCCCGACGCCACCGACGAGGAGAAGGAGGCCGCCCGGGCGGAGAACGAGACGCTGTCCGCCGCCAATATGGAGCTGGCCCAGCGCGTCACCGAGAATACCCAGACCCTGACCCAACTGGTGGCCCAGCGGACGGAGGATCAGCTCCGGCAGGGCGTGGACGAGATGCAGAAGACCATCCAGGAGATCGAGAGCTTCCTCAACGATCCCAACCGCTTCGATTCTCTGGGCAATCAGATCTCCGGCGGCGTGGAGTCCATGCTGGACGGCGTGCTGCTGATGACCGAGGGCAACGTGCAGCTCAAGCTGGCGCTGCAGCAGATCGAGGAGGGCGAGGCCCAACTGGCCCAGACCCGCAAGCAGGTGCTGGAGCAGTTGGATCTGGACGGCATGCTGTCCGTTGCCATGATCGAGCAGTTGCTGACGGCCCAGGATTTCTCCATGCCTGCCGGCTACATAGACGATAACGACGGCATCAGCTACATGGTGTCCGTGGGCAACGAGATCAGCACCACCGACGAGCTGGAGGACATGGTGCTCTTTGACCTGGGCATCGACGGCATGGAGCCCGTCCGCCTCAGCGACGTGGCCACCGTGTTCTATACCGACAATTCCGACCAGATCTACGCCAAGCTGGACGGTGAAAACGGCATTATCGCCTCCTTCACCAAGCAGTCCAACTACGCCACGGCGGAGGTCTCCGACAATATCACCGCCCGTCTGGATCAACTGACGCAGGAGTATCAGGGCATCAGCTTCAAGCCTCTGATGGACCAGGGCGACTATATCCACCTGATCGTGGAGACCATCGTCTCATCCCTGCTGTGGGGCGCGCTGTTCTCCGTGGTGGTGCTGTTCCTGTTCCTGCGGGACTGGCGGCCCACCCTGATCACCCTGATCGCCATTCCCACCAGCGTGATATTCGCCGTGGTGCTGATGTACTTCACCGGCGTTACCATCAACATGATCTCCCTCAGCGGTCTGCTGGTGGCGGTGGGCATGCTGGTGGATAACTCGGTGGTGGTCATCGAGAATATCTACCGGCTCCGCGCAAGAGGCGCCACGGTGGTGCAGGCCGCCGTGTCCGGCGCACAGCAGGTGCTGGGCGCCATCGCCTCCAGCACGCTGACCACCGTGTGCGTGTTCGCCCCCATCGTGTTTGTGGAGGGCCTGACCCGTGAGCTGTTTACCGACCTGGCCCTGACCATCACCTATTCCCTGCTGGCCAGCCTTCTGGTGGCGCTGACGCTGGTGCCCGCCATGGCCAGCGGCATGCTGCAGCGTCCGCTGGTGCAGAAGCCCGGCCTGCTGGATAAGATCTATCCCGCTTACAAAAAGGCCATCGTCTGGTCGCTGGATCACAAGGCGGCGGTGCTGGCCGGTTCCCTGGCGCTGCTGCTCCTTACCGGCATTGTCACCGTCAGCCGGGGCTTCAGCTTCATGCCCGATATGGATATGAACAGCGTCAACGTCACCGTCTATATGCCGGAGGACTGCACCCGTGAGGAGGCCGTGGAATATACCGACGAGGTGGCCCGCCGCTGCATGACGGTGGAGGGCGTGGATGCCGTGGGCGCCATGATCCAGGCCGACACGGCCCTGACCATGATGACCACCACCGGCAGCGGCGAATACGACGCCACCATTTACATCACTCTGCCGGACAGCTACTCCGGCAACAGCGTGGGCAAGGAGATCGAGGCCCTGTGTGCCGACATGGACTGCCGCGTGACGGCGGAGAATGTCATGTCCGGCATGATGAGCTACGTCACCGGCAACGGCGTGTCCCTGCAGGTCTACAGCGAGGATATGGAGACGCTGCAATCCACCGCCAGGGCCATCGCCGCCCGCATTGAGCAGGTGGAGGGCACCGTGGACGTGTCCGACGGTCTGGAGGACGCGGCACAGGCCCTGCATGTGACGGTGGACCGCACCAAGGCCATGGAGCACGGCATGACCGTGGCCCAGATCTATATGCAGGTGGCCGCCGCCCTGAACACCACCTCTACCGGCACCGACATGGTGCTGGACGATACCTCCATGCAGCTCATCATCCAGCAGGATGAGAGCAGCAAAATGACTGTGGAGACCCTGCCGGAGCTGAAGATAGACCCCGACAGCGCCATGTCCTCCGCCATGAGCGGCGGTACGTCCTCCGGTTCGTCCTCCTCTTCCCTGTCGTCCCTGTCCGGTGAGGAGACCGACACCGACAACAGCTTCCTGCTGAAGGACGTGGCCACGGTGGAAAAGACCGTCAGCCTGAATACCATCAGCCGTGACCAGCAGCGCCGCTGCGTCACCGTCACCGCCGGCATCGCCGACGGCAAGAATGTCACCCTGGTGTCCGACCAGGTGACCAAGGCCGTGGAGGCCATGGAGCTGCCGGAGGGCGCGACCATCGAGTTCAACGGCGAAAATGAGCAGATCATGGAGGCCATGGGTCAGGTGCTGCTGATGCTGCTGCTGGGCATCGTGTTGGTGTACTTCGTCATGGTGGCCCAGTTCCAGTCCCTGCGTGAGCCCTTCATCATCATGTTCACCATCCCCCTGGCTTTCACCGGCGGCTTCCTGGCGCTGCTGCTCAGCGGCACAGAGCTCAGCGTCATCTCTCTCATCGGCTTCGTGATGCTGGTGGGCATCATCGTCAACAACGGCATCGTGCTGGTGGACTACATCAACCAGCAGCGTCTGGCGGGCATGGAGCGGCGGGACGCTATCATCGACGCGGGCGTCACCCGTCTGCGGCCCATCCTGATGACCTCCCTGACCACCATCCTGGGCCTGATCGTTACGGCGCTGGCGAAGAACGCCGGTACCTCCCTGATCCAGCCGGTGGCGCTGGTGTGCATCGGCGGCCTGCTGTACGCCACGCTGATGACCCTGTTCGTGGTACCCTGTATGTACGAGATCGTCAGCAAGAAGAAGCTCCGTCATGTGGACGAGAAGGAGCTGGAGATCCTGAAGGACTGAACCGGCAAAAGCGCATAAAAAAAGAACCGTTCCGCCATCGGCGGAACGGTTCTTTTTCCTCTTGCCGCGGTACACAGCCGGAGCGTCCCCCCGCAGGAACGCTCCGACCATACGGAGAGGAAGTCTACTGAAAACAAAAAGGGGAAGAGTCAAACGGAAAGACCGCAGACTATGCTGATAGCATAGCATAAGTTCCGCCGTTTGTAAAGCACAAAATGGAAACAATTTCCATAGAATCTGTGGAAGAAGGCCCGATTGTCCGCCGCGAAATAAGGGGGCGGCGGGGGTTGACTTTATGGGCCGGATTCCCTATAATAAAATGGAATATGGATATGGCCTGTTGATCCGGTGTAGCCGCTTGCCGCAGGGCCCTTTTCGGGGTCAGGCAGCGGTGCAAAAGAAAAGGGGACAAACCCCGCGCGACCGGCACTGTGAGCGCAAGGACGTACCTGAAGCGGCATCCGCCGCCGGGAGGAAACTCCGCCATTGCAGAACTTGCTTCTGTGAGAAGGTAAGGTACGAACGAGGAGCAGTATTGCTCCGCGGCGCGAGTCAGGAGAATTGCATCGTCCAGGGCCGTTGCAGCGGGCGCACTCTCCGTATGCAGGACGAGCACAAAGCACGCTGATTTTTCCACACCTGTGGAGGAGTCAGCTTTTTGTTGTGAAAAAAGCGCCGGCATCTGCGGATGTCCGGCGCTTTTCTATCTTGTAAGCCGCCGCGGCGCATGCCGCGAAAGGGGCGTACCCACTGAGGAGAAAAGGAAAGAATGAGACGATTCATGGAGAAATATAAAAAAACGCTGGTCTCCGGCGCGGTGTGCCTGGTGCTGGCGCTGCTGCTGGCGGCGGGAAGCTGGGCGGCCCTGTCGGCGGACCGGACACTGCCCGACGCACCCGAGGCACGGCAGTATCCCGGATTGAACATCGACCAGATCGGCCTGCGCTATGATCAGCAGTCCCAGACCCAGGACGGCGCGGCGGGCAGCGGCCAGGGGGACGGACAGTCCCAGCAGGACGATACGGAGCCCCAGGACGACGCCCCGCCCCAGGAGGTGCCCAAGCCCGACCAGATCACCGTAGAGGAGCCGGATCCCGGAGAGGATCCGCAGCCCAGCGAGGATCAGAAGGACGACGACACCTCCGGCGACGGCCCTGCCGACGAGGACAAGAAGGACGATCAGCCGGCCGAGCCGCAGATCGCCACCACCCTCCGCAGCCAGACCATCGCCCAGGAGACGCTGAAGGACGATATGTTCTCCTTCTCCGCCAAGGTGCTCAACGGAGACGAGGACACCTATCTCCGGGTGCGCATCAAGAACAGCGAGACCAACGGCAAATGGCTGGCAGCCTCCGATGATAACTACACCACCAAGCTGGCCCTGGGCCGCAACGAGATCACCATCCTGCTGAAGAAGGGCAATACGATCGTGGGCGAGGTCACCCGCGTCATCAACTACCAGGCCAGCATGGCCACCGAGGACGACCCCGAAAAGGGTACCGAGCCGCCATCGATCCGCACCAGCCTGGACGGCGCGCCTGTCGAGACCACCAACCGCAACGTGACCCTTACCGTGTGGGCCACGGACGGGAAGGAGAACCCCATCTATCAGGATCATGTCAAGGTCATGCTGGACGGCAAGGAGATCACCCAGTATACCGGCTCCGGCAGCAGCGGCCTGGAATACAGGCTGTATCTGGAGGCCGGCAACGTGGGCAATAAGACCGAGCATACCGTCTCGGTGCTGGCCTGGGATGACAAGGGGAACTCCACCCTGAAGACCTATAAGATCATCTATAAGACCCGGGACAGCGGCGAGAAGATCGGCACCGCCACGATACGGCTGGATCTGTCGGTGCTGGGTCTGGGTATCGCGGAGGTCCCTGTGGAATGTGATATTTTCCAGGATGTTCCCGCCTCCTATGCCATAAAGACCGTGCTGGAGGAGCTGGGCTACCGCATCTCCTATGACGGTTCGCTGGACGATGGCTTCTACCTGACCCGCATCAGCCGCAACATGACCTTCAAATACGCCCAGATCCCCGAGGAGTTGAGGCGCCTGCTGGAGCTGGACGGACTGACCGTCTCCCGCCCCGGCGGCTATAAGAACAGCGTGGGCGAATTCGATTACACCATGGGCTCCGGCTGGATGTACAGCGTCAACGGCGCCTATCCCGGCAAGGGCATGTCCGAATACTTCCTCAGCGACGGCGATACCCTGACGCTGCGCTTTACCCTGGCCTACGGCAAGGATATCGGCGGCGGCAACGGCGGTGCCAGTTACGGTTCGCTCCAGCGGTACTGCGGCAAGTGGGTGGACGGCCAGTACATCCCCAGCCATACCTATGAGGAGGGCGTATGCACCGTCTGCGGCGCCCTTGATCCCGCCGGTCACACCCACCGTGAGACGGAGGAGATCACCAAGTCCGCCACCTGTACTGAGCCTGGCGAAAAGACCTATACCTGCTCCCTCTGCGGCGAGAGCCGTACCGAGACCATTCCCGCCGAGGGGCATCACTATGAAAACGGCGTCTGCACCGTCTGCGGGCAGAGCGACCCCGACGCCAAGCCGGAGCCGACCCCGGAGCCTGACCCCGGCCCTGATCCGGAGCCCGATCCCGGCACGGACCCGGAGCCGACGCCCGATCCCAACCCCGGCGGAGAGGAGACACAAAATGAAACGACTGCGTAATATCATGGCCGGTGCCGCTGCACTGGTGTTGGCGCTGACGCTGTGCGTCACCGCCTTCGGAGAGACCCGCGCCTACAGCGACATGGCCGCATCCATTGCCGCCGCGGAAAAAGCCCAGATGGGCGTGGCGCAGGACGCCCCGCTGCTGACGGAGGAAAAGCTTCCCGCGGGAAGCTCTGTGTCCGACTGGACGGCCCTTGCCATGGCCCGCGCCGGGATCGCCGACGACTATGCCGGCTACCTGTCCCGCCTGCAGGCCTATGTGGAGCAGAAGTATGCGGAGGAGGGCGGCCTTCACACCGTGAAGGCCACGGAATACCACCGGATCGCCCTGACCGTGGCGGCCCTGGGCGGCGATCCCACTGCCTTCGGCACGAAGCCGGACGGTACCGCCATCGATCTGGTGGCCGACGGTACCTATAACTGGCAGGGGGAGAATGAGCTGGGCGCACAGGGCCTCAACGGCTGGATCTTCGCCCTGCTGGCCATGGATGCGGTGGCCGCGGAAGTCCCTGCCGACGCCCGGTACAGCCGGGAGAGTATCGTGGATACCATTGTCTCCGCCCAACTGCCTGAGGGCGGCTTTGCCCTAGGCGGCAGCGCCATGGATGTGGATATCACCGCCATGGCCCTGCAGGCGCTGGCCCCCTATCAGGCACAGTATCCGGAGGTCATCGACGCTGCGCTTGCTGCCCTGTCGGCGGTTCAGCTTCCCTCCGGCGGCTTTGAGAGCTGGGGCGCCCAGAGCAGCGAGAGCTGTGCCCAGGTGCTTCTGGCGCTGACTGCGCTGGATATCGACCCCGAGTCGGACGAGCGCTTCCAGAAGGCGGAGGGCAATGTGGTGACGGCGCTGCTGGCCTTCTGCACGGAGGATGGCGGCGTTGCCCACGAGAAGGGCGGCCAGGCCGACGCCATGGCCGGTGAACAGGCCATGCAGGCCCTGATGGCTCTGCACCTGCGGCAGATGGGCGAGGGCTGGTTCTTTGACCTGACCGGCGCCGAGGCGGTTCAGATGGATGCCCCGTCCGGCGGCGCTTCCTCTGGGGGATCCGCGGAGAGCGGCACGTCCTTCCCTGTTCTGCCTGTTATATTGATCGTCGCCGCTATCGCGGCGGCACTGGTGCTGATACTGCGAAAGAAAAGAGAGAAAAAAGCATGAATGAGATCACGACCACCATTCTGAAGTCCATCAACAGCGTCATCGCCGGTAAGGAAACGGTGGTGGAAAAGGTGCTGATGGCGATTTTGTCCGGCGGCCATGTGCTGCTGGAGGACGTGCCCGGCGTGGGCAAGACCACGCTGGCCATCAGCTTTGCCCGCACCCTGGGCCTGGATACCCGCCGCGTGCAGTTCACCTCCGACACCATGCCTTCGGACATCCTGGGCTTCTCCGTCTATAACCGGGAGACCGGAAATTTCGATTATAAGCCCGGCGCGGTGATGACCAACCTGCTGCTGGCGGACGAGATCAACCGCACCTCCAGCAAGACCCAGTCGGCGCTGCTGGAGGCCATGGAGGAGTACCACGTTACCGTGGACGGCCAGACCTATCCCCTGCCGGAGCCCTTTGTGGTGCTGGCCACCCAGAACCCGGTGGGCTCCGCCGGTACGCAGCTACTGCCTGCCGCCCAGTTGGACCGCTTCCTGATCCGCACCTCCATGGGCTATCCCGACGCCCAAAGCCAGATCGACATCCTGAAGGAGCGCCACCACGAGAACCCGCTGGACAAGCTGACGGCGGCGGTGAGCCGCGAGCAGTTGCTCACCCTGATGAACGACGCCCGCCAGGTACATATCTCCGATCCGGTGTACACCTATGTGGTGGAGCTGGTGACGGCCACCCGCGAAAATGAGTATATCGAGCTGGGCGTCAGTCCCCGTGGCGCGCTGGCTTTGTGCCGTATGGCCAAGTCCTGCGCCTTTGTCCGGGGCCGTGACTATGTGATCCCGGAGGATGTGGCCGCCGTATTCGACGATGTGTGCTGTCACCGTCTGGTGCTCAGCGCCAAGGCGCGGCTGCACCGCCTGACCGCCGCCAACGTAACGGCGGAGATCGTGAAGACCGTGAAAATGCCCCAGGTGCAGGAGAAGTGACCATGACGGCTTTGCTTGTGTGGCTGGTGTGTCTTGTCTGTGCCGCGCTGTGGTATGTGCTGACCGCCTCCGCCGCGGCCCTGACGGCGGCTGCCGCCCTGGTGCTGGCCGCCCTGTCTGGCGTTATCCTGGCGCTGATCGCCCGCCGCCGCGTGACGGTGGAGTGGGAGACGCCCCAGACCGGCGTGGCCCACCAGCCCTGTACCCTGACGGTGCGGGCCGTCAATGGCTCGGCGCTGCCCCTGCCCTGTATCCGTGTCTGGCTGCGGACAGAGAACCTGCTGACGGGCCAGACGGCCGCCATGACCCTGCCCCTGTCCGCCCCGCCCCGCCGTGCCGGAGAGCGCCGGGTGACGCTGGAGGATCCCCTGTGCGGCGTCTATCGCCTGCGTGTGGAAAAGGCCCGGGTCTATGACCTGCTGGGGCTGGTCGGCTTCGCCCTGCCCGCCATGGAGCGGCGGGAGTTCCCGGTGGAGCCCGACCTGTTGGAACTGCGGCTGAACCTGCCTCTGCGCACCGGCGTCAGCGACGACAGCGACAGCTATTCCCAGGAGCGGCCCGGCTATGACTTTGCCGATACCTTCCAACTGCGGGAGTACGTTCCCGGCGACAGCGCCAAGCAGATCCACTGGAAGCTCAGCAGCAAGCTGGACCGTCTGGTGGTCCGTGACCCCGGTCTGCCGCTGGAGCGCAGCGTCCTGCTGCTGTGGGAGCGCCGGGCGGAGAGCGAGACGCCCCGTCAGGCCAGCGCCATGGCGGAGCTGGCGGTCTCCCTGGCCCGAGAGCTGCTGCGTCAGGGCGTCCGCTGTCAGGCGGCGTGGAACGACGCTGCCGGACAGGACTGCGCCCTGTATGAATTAGAGGACGAGACGGCGCTGTACGACATGCTGCCCAAGCTGCTGTCCGCCGCCGCAAGTCCCGGACTGGAGAGCGTGGCGGAGCTGTATCTCCGCCAATACGGCCGCCCCAGCGGCAAGACCGTGTATATCTCCGCCGGAGACTGTCCCGCGCTGGAGCGGCTGTGCGACCCGGCGGAGCTGGTGGGCCTGTTCTGCGCCGCCGAAGCGCCCCGGGACTTCCCAGGCCGCAGCTATTGCTTCGATCCCGCCGCCGAAGACGCGCTGTACGAGATCGACCTGTATTGACCGACTGTTTTATAAGAGGTACCCCTTTGAAGAACGAAAACGCCCTGACCCTGACGCCTGTCCGGGAGACAATTTCATCGCTGCCCCTGGCTGTCGCGGAGCGCGGTCTCGGGGCGCTGCTGGTGTATGCCGGACTGCTGGGCGCCATGTGCGCCGCCTTCGGCTGGCAGCCCGCGTGGGCGGCCATGGCCCTGGGCGCGGCGGCGCTGCTGCTGGCCGTATGGTGCGCCATGGGCCGCGGCTGGCGGCAATGGCTCCCCGTGGGACTGGCGCTGCTGGCCGCTGCGTGGTGCTTGCTGCTGCCCCAGGCAAGGAACAGTGCCGCCGGGCTTTTCAACAGCGTGCTGGCCTATGTCCAGGCCCTGACGGGACGCATCCACCTGCCCTTGGCCTGTCAGGAGACCGCGGCCCTCTGGGCCGCCATCCCCGCCTGCATAGTGCTGGGCGCCCTGCTGGGCTCTCTGGCGGTCTATGCCCCGGTATCGGGGCCTGTGCTGGCACTGGGCTGCGTGGTGCTGGCCATGGTGAAGGGCGAAGGCAGCGGCCTGTGGCTGGCCATTCTGTGCCTGGGCGCGGCGCTGCTGTACCTGGGCCGGAGAAAGAGCTGCCGTCCCGCCCCGGCTGTATCGCTGTGGACGGCGGCGCTGCTGCTGATCCTAGGTGCACTGACAGCGGGCGTCGTGGCCCTGACGGGCCTGAATACAACATTGGACCCGGAGCGCGCCAACGATTCCCTTCGCCAGACCCTTCACGCCCTGCGCTATGAGAGCGCCCACCAGGCCATGCCGGAGGGCGACTTTGCCGCCGGTGTGGATTTCTCCGACACCCCCATGCTGGAGGTGACGCTGTCCCAACCGGAAGCTCTGTATCTCCGCGGCTTTATCGGCCAGCGCTATACCCGCTCGGGCTGGGAGGATCTGAGTGCCGAGAGCCTGTCCCAGCAGGCCGGAGATGTCTATTGGCTGCAGAGCAATGATTTCTTTGCCCAGACCCAGTTGGGCCGCCTGGCGTCTCTGCTGAATTTAGATACCCCCGCCATTGATGTGCAGGTGGATGTGTCCGGCGCCTGTCGCCGCTATGCCATCCTGCCCTATGAGCTGTCCGGCAGCGAGCGGTGCGATGCCGCCCAACTCCGTGATACCCTGCCCGGCGGCGGACGGCACGCCGCCTATGCCGCCACCGGCAACCTGACTGCCCGGGCCTATGAGCTGCTGGACGAATTGAGCCAGCATCTGGATGACCCGGCCCTGAAAACGTATCTGACCCAGGAGACGGCCTACCGTCAACTGGTTTACGAGAATTACCTGACCATCCCCGAGGATACCCAGAAAACGCTGGCGGCGTTTCTGGGCAAGGCCCCGGCGTCCATCACCTCCTACGAGGCCAAGACCCGGATCCTGACCTGCCTGGCGGATACGGTGGAATATGACGAGAGCCCCGTGGAGCTGCCGCCGGACGCCGACCCCGTCAGCAGCTTTCTGCAGGAGACGGGCCGGGGCAGCGCTGTGCAGTACGCCACGGCGGCTGTCATGATGCTGCGCTACTACGGCATCCCTGCCCGGTATGTGGAGGGCTACCTCATCACGCCGGACATGGTGTCCGGCAAGAGCGGCGAGACCACCCTGACCCTCACCGGCAACGACGCCCACGCCTGGGCGGAGTACTATGAGGACGGCGTGGGCTGGATCCCTTTCGAGACCGCCGCGCCCTATCTGGGTGTTATGCCCCAGTCCGACTGGCGCTGGTTCCAGCCGGATGACAAATCCGACCTGACCGGCTCTCAGGCCCAGGAGGGCGGCACCAGCCAGAACCGCACCGTCCGCCACAGCACGGTGGAGACCCTGGACGAGCCCACGGATCAGCCGGAGACCATCACCATCTGGCAGGAGTTTTCCTCCACGCTGCAGGGCCTGTCCGCCGCTCACGCGGGCCGCTGGCTGCTGCTGTTGCTGCTGCTGGCCCTGATCGCGCTGGTGCTGGCGGTGATCCTGCGCCGCCGCCGCGTATGCCTCCGCCGCCAGACCGACTTTGACAGCGCCGATTGTGCCCGCGGTACCGCCGCCCTGTTCGCCTACGCCATGGAGTTGATGTGGCGCGGCGGCTTGCCCCGGGAAAACGGCTCCCTCCTCCAGCAGGACGAGGCCGTGTCGGCCTGGGCGGGAAAGCCGGTGGATTTCCGCGCTCTGGCCTGGCTGAATGCCGAGGCCCGTTACAGCGCGCACCCCATCACCGAGACCCAGCGTGCCCAGATGCGGTACTTTGCCGACGACACGCTGCAGAACTTCCGCCGGAGGCTGAAGCCCTGGCAGAAGCTGTACCAGAAATGGATCCAATGCATGTATTAAGGAGGAAAAGCGGATGAAAAAACGGATCGTATCGCTTTTCATGGCGCTGGTCATGACCCTGTCCCTGCTGCCCAACGTGTGGGCAATGGAGACGGATCAGCCGGCGGAGGATACAACACCGCCGGCGTCGGAGCAGACCGCTTCGCAGGAACAGACCGTGGAAGCGGAGGCTGAGACCGTTCCCACGGCGGAGCCGGGCGCTGAGTTGGAGCTGACCGAGGACAACAGCTTCTTGCTGCTGGCGGCCACCGGAAACAGGGTGGTCATCGAGCCGGAGCGGGTGGCCTATCGGTCCGGTGACACCGTGGCCCAGGCGCTGCTGCGCACCAGCCATACCTTCACCGGCCTGGACACCAATGGCTTCGTTACCGCCATCAACGGTGTTGACGCCAGCTATAACCGCTACGACGACCAGGGCGGCTATGCCCTGGATCAGAGCGCGGCCGGGATCAGGGCGTTCGTGTTTGTCACCTTCTCCCTGGACGGAACGCAGATGCAGGAGCAGGCCGCGGCCCTGTACGAAATGGCCAATCAGATGCTGGCCTGGCAGAAGGCCGATGCGCCGGTGCAGAACTACGCCCGTCAGGCGTATGACGCGGCCCGCACCGCCCTGATGCGCGGCGGCGACTTTGCCGCGCTGCGGGATGCCCTCCGGGACAAAATGGCGGAGTACGAGGAATTCCTGAAGGCGCAGAAGTATCCCCTGACCCTGGCGCTCCAGGATCTGGAGGGCAGCGGCCTGACGGCGTATACCTTCACAGCGGAGAATCTCTATGGCACCGTCAGTACCTTTACCCCGGGCGAGACCCTGGCGCTGGCCGCCGGTGACTATACCTTTACCCTGACCTCCGGGTACAGCGGCGCCTCCGGCACCCTGACGGTGCAGGAGGGCGGCACGGTGACGGTGGGCGGCAAAACCGTCGAAGCGCTCCGTGTGCCGCTGAATCAGGAGTGGATCGCCCAGCCGAAGCTGCTGTCCAGGCCGGACGGCGACCCGGAGACAGATACCTATCTCCTTCAGGACGATCAGCCCCATATCTCCACGGCGCTGCTGCCGGATACGGTGGCGGCCCGCGGCGCGCTGTATCTCTATGCCGTCCCCGGCGCTGACGCGCCCAACGGCGTGTGGAACGGCGGCGACCTGGCGTTGTACGCCAGCTATGACGCCGTGACCGGCAAGCAGGAGAGCGTCAGGCGCGCCTGGCTCTCCAACAGCAACTCCCTGGCCGATATCGTACAGCCCGGCGCCCAGGGGAATACCCTCCTCCTGGAGGCCCGTGCCGGGGCGGAGGACGGCTATACGCTGTACCAGACGTGGACGGTAGCGCTGGAGCGCACCCCCACCCTGTCCTCCCTGCTGGTAACGGCGGATGGCATTGCCCAGAGCATCGGCTTTTCCGGCGCCCGGACCCAGTATGACTGCACCGTCACATCGAATACCGTGGTGCTGACGCCGGGTGCCTTCCTTGACGCGTATACCGTCACCGTCAACGATGATCGCCTGACGGACGGCAGCTACACCCTGGCGCTGGCCGAAAATGATACCACCGAGGCCCGCGTGACGGTGACCATGGAGAATGGCCGTGCCAATACCTATACCGTCAGCTTTACCCGTGTGCCCGCCGTGGCCGTGGCCGTAACGTGTGACGATAAGGATACGACGCTGGAGATCCGCAACTCCGCCGGTGCGGAGATCGGCAGCGGCGCCGACGGCAGATATGCCCTGATCCCCGGCGGCGACTATGTGTACATCGCCACCAAGGCCGAGTATTACCACACCACCGGCACCTTTACCGCGAAGGAAGGGCTGACGCTATCGGTGACCGAGCCCTCTACAGAGGATCATCTGAACAGTCTGACGCTGGGCTCGTCCAGCCAGGCGGATCAGGGTGACAAATATCTGCTGCCGGAGCAGTTCCAGAAGGACACGCATACCTACGAGGCGTGGATCGGCGACGTATACGAGACTCTGTACGCCTGGGCCGGGGCTGACACCGGCTGCAGCGTGGCGGCCATAGAGGCCGACGGTGGCCAGACGGCGATCCCTGCCGGTCGAAGCTACGGCGTCAGGATCGGCAGCGGTGTGTCCGTGGGCGCGGAGCGCCAGACACTGACCATCCGCGTCTCCTATACGGAGGGCGCCGTGCAGCAATACCAGGACTATCTGGTGACCTTCCACAAGAAGCTGATGCTGGCGGATGAGTACGGCATAAAGCTGGCCGTCGATGGCACGGAGACCGCCCTCTATCAGGTGGTGGAGGGCCAGGTCACGGAGGAGTCCTACTTCGACAGCGAAGTGTATGACTACCGGGCCACCGTCGTCCGCTCAGCGGAGACGGCGGTACTGACCGTTACGCTGCCCTACGGCGGCAATACCGTCCGTGTCAACGATACCCCGTATCCTGTGGATACCAACACGGAGACCGGAGAACCGCTGCTGACCGCCACGATCACGCTGGCGCTGGATAACCGCAAAGGAGAAGAGGTCTTTACCGTCACCGCGTACAGCGCCCAAAACCCCGATGCCAGCCCCTGTCAATATGCGGTAACAATCAAAAAGGGCGATCCCGTCGCCACCGCCATCACCGTGGTGGACCAGCAGGGGGCGGAGATCACCGACGCGCTGGCCGCGGTATACGATGGCCGCAGCGGCAGCCGGATCTGGCCGGAGGAAAACGGACGTTTCCTGCTGGTGGACGGCCTGCCCTACACCTATGTGGTCACCTGCGCTGGTTATGTAAGCCAGACCGATACCTTCCGGGCCGCCGACCAGAAAAACAGCATTACCGTGACGCTGACCGCCGCGCCGCATGCCGATCACGGCGTGGGCGTCACCTCCCCCTGGCCTTCCTTCCGGGGCGGGGACGACTATAACGGCGTGGTGGATCACGAGACCCCCATTACCCGGGATACGGCGGTGCTGAGCTGGGCCAACCAACTGGGCGAGGGATATAGCCAGAATGCGGTTGGCTCCCCCATCCTGATCACAGAGGGCGGCGTGGATTACCTGATCACCTACAGCAAGACCACGCTGTACAAGGTGGAGGCCATTACCGGCACGGTGGTGGCTACCGGAACGATGTACTGCGGCTCCAACTTTGCCATCACACCGCCCACCTATGGCGGCGGCATGCTGTTCATGGCGCTGCAGGACGGCACCGTGCAGGCCTTTGACGCCGCCACGCTGGAGTCGTTGTGGCTGTATCAGGATCCCCTGAAGGGCCAGGCCAACAGCCCTATCACCTACTATAACGGCTACGTCTATACCGGCTTCTGGAACAGCGAGACCAATGAGGCCAATTATGTCTGCCTGAGCGCCACCGATGAGGATCCCGGCCAGCCTCTGGAGTTCAAGCTGGCCCGCTGGACGTATACCTCCGCCGGCGGCTTCTACTGGGCGGGTGCCTACGTCTGCAGCGACTATCTGCTGGTGGGCACCGACGACGGCGACAGCTCCTGCACCAGCTCCACTGCCGCCCTGTTGTGCATCGATCCCAAAACCGGCGCGGTGCTGGATAAGCTGGAGAACCTGAAGGGCGATATCCGCAGCAGCATCGCCGAGTCCGATGGCCGGTTCTATTTCACCACCAAGGGCGGGTGCTTCTACTCCGTCAGCATGAACGGAACCGCCTTTGATAAGAGCAGCCTGAAAAAGGTGTCCCTGACCAACGGCGCATACAGCGACAAGTTTCCGGCCATGAGCACCTGCACCCCCGTGGTGTATAACGGCCGCGCCTATGTGGGCGTGTCCGGCACCTCTCAGTTCGGCGCCTACTCCGGCCATAACATCACCGTCATCGACCTGAGCTCCTGGAGCATCGCCTATACGGTGCCCACCATGGGGTATCCCCAGACCTCCGGCCTGCTGACCACCGCCTACGGCGACAGCGCGTATGTCTATTTCTTTGACAACTATACCCCCGGCAAGCTGCGGCTGCTGAAGGACAAGCCCGGCCAGCACGAGGCGGAGCTCATCACCCAGGAGACCTATACCGTACAGGGCAGTGAGCAGACCGTCAACGCCGCCTATGCCCTGTTTACTCCGGCAGGCGCCCAGGCCCAGTACGCCATCTGCTCCCCCATCTCCGACGAGTACGGCACGCTGTACTTCAAGAATGACTCCGCCTGTCTGATGGCGCTGACCAACACCGTCACCGCGCAGATCACCAAGCTGCCCACCAAGACCACCTATCAGGCGGGTGAGACCTTTGACCCCAGCGGCATGGAGATCACCCTGACCTACGCCAACGGCAAGACCCGCACCCTGCCCGCCAGCCGCACCATCAACGGCAAGACCATCCGGTACTTCACCTGGAAAGAGACGGTGACGGAGGATGATACGGATTTCAGCATCTATTTTGCCCCTGTTATGTACAGCAGCGCGGAGGACGGAAAGGCCGTGGACGAAATCGTCTCCGCCACTCTGTCCCTGACCGTTACGCCGGTGGAGCACCCCAAGGGTGACATCAACGGCGACGGCACAACGGATGTGTATGACCTCCAGCGGCTGTACGAGCACTGCAGCGGCATCCAGACCATCGGTGAGCTGGAGTTGCTGGCCCTGGCCGACGTCAACAGTGACAAAAAGGTGGATATCAACGATGTCCAGTGCCTCTATGCCTTCCTGACCACCGGCGAGTGGGTGATTTCTCCCGGCGGCCATGCCATCACGGTAAAGTCTACCGCGCCCAAAACGGCAGAGACCAAACAGGGCCAGGCGTACACGCTGCCTATGGACGAGGTGTTCACCACCTGCGGCCACAGCGTCACCTATACCCTGGACAGCGGCGACCACGGTCCCCAGACCAAGCTGGCTCTGAACGAGAAGGGCTGGTACCTCTCCTACGCCAACCCCAGCATGGGGGACGATACCCTTACCATCACGGCTGTGTGCAGCCAGGACAAAATGGTCAAAGCCGTCTATACCCTTACCGTCACCGTGACCGAGGGTGAGAAGGGCGACCCCGCGCAGTATGGCTATGACGAGACGGATGCCAGCAGCGTCAAGGTCTATGTGACCATCTCCAACGACGGTGTGCCCATCATCGGCAACGACAGAGCGGGAACGGTGCTCTCCCATCTGGAGGTGGATGTCCCCTATTTCGATCTGAAGGACTATGATCTGGAGGCGTTTTACCGCTATCATACCGAGGATGGCTCCGGCCCCTATGTGGACGACAAGCTGATCCAACGTCCCACGCTGCTGCACCTGTACCTCTATCTGCTGGGCGTCTACTGCCAAGGCTATACGCGCCAGGAGGTGATCAGCGGCCAGGCGGAAATTGTGGGCGCTGACTCCAACCACCAGAGTTACCGGGATCTGCTGGGGAAATCCGCCCCGTCGGGCTGGGGCACCTTCAAGGCGCTGAACATCACCGGCTCCCCCACCAGCCTGTATATGGAGCAGTTCTGGGGCCACGATCAGAACCTGATGTACTACCGCAATCACATGTTCCCCCTCATGTCCCCCGGTTGGGGCAGCACCGCGGACTATATCCTGCTGTCCGACGGCGATACCATCGACCTGGCCATGTTCAGCAACTGGAGCTTCTGGAACAGCGGCGGTGCGTTTGCCTGCTTCAATAAGGATGAATACACCGCTTCCACCGGCACGGAGCTGTCCTTCTCCACCCAGAAATACGCCACCCAATCGGTGGCCGACGGCGGCGACGGGGCCATGACACCCATCTCCGGTCTGAATGTGTACGTCTATGACGAGAACTGGAATAAGGTGGATGAAGTCCTCGGCGAAGGCCCCGACTACGCGTATACCTTCATGAGCCCCGGCACCTATTATCTTCTGGCCGTGGAACCCGACGCGGGCACCAGCGATGCCCGCATTGCCCCGGCCACAGCCCGCGTCACCGTGAGCTGACGCTTTCCACAACTGCATAGCGAAAACCGGACGGCCCGCCCGGCGCGCAGAGCGCCGGAAGCGGAATGGGGTGCAAATCCCCGCGAACAGGTCACTGTGAAGCCTCCCAACCGGGAGGATCAGTCAGATACGCTCAGGGCCGTCCGGACAGCTCCTGCCTGTATCGGGAAGCTGCCGGATACGGCAACGATGATTTCGGCAGGAGCAAGCCCCGTGCTTTCTGCCGAAAGGCTTTATATAGAGAAAAATTACATGAAAGGAACCCGAAACATGGAAAAAAGCAAGCGCTTTCTGTCTCTGCTTCTGGCATTGACCCTGTCGTTCTCCCTGGTGGGCAACGCAGCCGTCACCGCCTGGGCAGATGACGTCCCCCAGGGCACCCAGGAGGCCAGCACCTCCGTGGAGGAGCCCAAGACCACCGATCCCGCCGATAATAACGGCGGTGACACCGACCCTGCCGCGCCCACGGATCCGGCGACTCCCGCCGACCCCGCCGGGGATAACGGCGAGGCCAAGGATGAGCCCCAGCAGCAGGACGGCGAGGACGTCCCTGCCGCGGAAGAGACCGTGGCCGTCCCCACCCGCAAGGAGGGTTATCCCGCCGAGACCAGCGACAAGGTCAAGACCGGTATGGCCTATCTGCTCAGCGACCTGCAGGCCGGTAAGGTTTTCCAGGCCGCCGAGGGCCAGAGCAGCCTGAAGATCACCAACTTCTACTATGAGCGTTCCACCGACGGCGGCCAGACCTGGAGCCCCAAGGCCGCTTTCTCCGATGCCCTCTTCGGCATGACCACCATCCAGATCACCGAAAACACCGCCGGTGTGTATGTCTACCGCTTCTATGCCTCCCACGACGGCACCAACTTCTCTACCGACACCTGGACCCTGACCCTGACCGTGGAAGACGACCCCACCATGGACTTTACCTTCTATGTGGGCAAGGACTACACCGGCAGCTATCCCATCATCAAGCTGTACAATGTGGAAAAGGATGCCGAGGGCAACGAGACCCTGGGCGACGAGATCGAGAATCCCTTCCTGTACAGCAACTTCACCAGCACCCCCGACGAGGGCGAGGAGGCGTATGATGTTGCTGGCGGCAAGCTGGTCAGCAACTACCAGATGTTCTACGCCAGCCTCACAGCCGGCCGGTATGCCTACCGTGCCTTCGCCAAGAACGCCGATACCGGCGCATATGACGTGGCCCTGGGCGGCATGACCCTGGATCTGCCCACCGACACCAACGTGGACGGCGGTGCAGGCGGCGGCACCAGCGTCTATCTCCAGTGCAACTCCTTCTATGTCAGCAGCAAAAAGACCGACAATACTTATTTCACCGCTGACGAGTACCATGTCCGTGTGGATTGCCCCATCATGAAGACCTCCTGCGAGATGGGCGACCCCTATATCAAGGGTAACTACACCTATTATCCCACCGTGCTGTACGCCGCTGGCAACGCCTGCCTGTACAACACCTATGCCTATCCCGATATCGACGGCTATATCTTCACCCAGGCCATCAACCAGACCTTCCGCGCCAGCTACAGCGCGGGTACCAAGTCCCTGCAGATCAACACCGGTGTTACGCTGGATATCACCGTTCCCACCAGCGCCACCTTCGGCCTGTACTTCCAGTGGAACAACTTCAACACCACCGAGGTGGCCCCTGTCTGCGCCGATGAGAGCATCCCCTATGCCGAGCGCTGGACGGACAACGGCAACGGCACCAAGACGGCCCAGTACTTCGTCTCCATGAACAACAGCAACTATACCTGGCGCCTCAGCGACGCCGCCCATGTGACCCAGGCGGGCTGGCTGACCAGCGTCAAAGAAAATGCTGAGCTGACCTTCGGCTTTGCCGATGACGCCGCCACCGACCGCCTCTCCCACGATTTCAGCAAGCTGGGCAGCCAGACCACCAACCGTGACGAGGCCGACCTGCAGGTCAATCTGGATCCCACCGGATTCCAGGCCATCACCGGCACCACCCGTGTCCGTGCCTACCGTCACTGGCAGCTTATCAACTCCGACGCCGGCAACATCATGGTGGAGCCTGACTTCCACTGGAACACCCTGTCCGGCGATGCCAGCATCGCCACCGTCAACGGCGGCAACACCACCGCCAACTGGGCGGACATCACCCCCGGTACCCAGGATTCCGTCATCACCGTCTACTATGACAGCGTGGACGTGAACCATGGCAATTACGGCAGTCACGGCGGCCTGTACCCCGCCACCAACCCTGAGCGCGTGGGCGTCATCGTGGTGGGCGGCACCGGCGTGACCCACGGTACCGCCGACGCGGACGTGGACTTCAACATGGCTCCCGGCACCACCACGACCCGCCCCATGGACTGGGACTATAACTATGACACCTGGTTCTACGGCGCCAACGAGACCAACCCGGCCCTGAACTTCGCCGTTACCTCCACCGGTGATACCACCGTGGAGTACGCCGTCGTCACCACCACCAGCGGCATGACCAGCACCCTCTCCGGCTTTACCACCGTTTCCGCCAGTGCGGACGGCCGCTACACCGTGCCGCTGAACGCCTTTAACGCCGCCGGTACCAATGGCGGTACCGTCATCATCAAGATGACCGACGCCACCGGCGTCAGCTACCGTCTGGTGCGCGTGGCCAAGGTCACCATCACCGCCACGAACGTCTCCAACCCCGGCGAGGATATCATGCCCGGCGACCAGGTGAAGCTGAGCTTCAAGGGTATGTACCGCGCTGTCAACAAGATCTCCGGTATCTTCAACCCCACCGTTTTCAAGCCCACCTATTATGCCGGTGAGACCAAGTTCGAGGGTACGCTGGGCCAGTACCAGAGGATGGATAATGCCACCGTTACCGTCACTGTTCCCGCGGATGTGACCTTCGCCGACGGCGCGTCCACCACCGAGTACACCTTTACCAACGGCTACACCTATGGCAGCATGTACTCCGCCGCCAATCCCTTCGCCTTCCTGTATGGCATGACCGACACCGGCGTAGGCACCAACTTCAACGCTGTTACCGTCACCTATTACCTGAACCACTACGCTGACGTCGCGGTCACCGTGGCCCGCAAGGTCACCTATGACATGAAGCTGGACGTCACCGACGATAACGGTAAGGCCGTCGAAGGCGCGACCGTTACCGTATACGACAAGAACGGCAATGTCATTGCCCCCAACGAGGACGGCACCTACACCCTGGGCTATGGTAACTACACCTATACCGTTGTGAAGGATGGCTACGTCTGCTCCAACAAGTCCTTTAAGCTGGGTTCTGCTGACGCCGCTGACGTTAAGGATGGCAAGCTGGTGAAGGATGTTGCGCTGACCAAGGCTGCCGAGGGCGCGTGGGACGGCACGACTGTTACCGAGCCCGCCGCGGATGCCAACGGCGTCTATCAGATCTCCAACGGCGCCGAGCTGGCATGGTTTGCCCAGACGGTCAATGGCGGCAAGGGCAGTATCTCTGCCGTGCTGACCAAGGACATCGATCTGGCCGGCTACAACTGGACGCCGATCGGCACCAACAGCTCCAACAGCAAGATCTTTAGTGGCTCCTTTGATGGGCAGGGGCACACGGTTGATAACCTGTACATCAATTACAAGGCGAACACCTCCGCTCAGTCTCCCTATCAGGGCTTCTTTGGCTATGTGTACGGCAGCAGCACCACCAATCATGCCGTCATCAAGGATCTGACCGTGCGGGGCGAGGTCATTCTGGGCGGCACCAAGAGCGTAAGCACCGCCTACTGCGGCGGTGTTGTTGGACGGGCCTACGACACCGACCTGATCAATATTCACGCTGAAGTGAACGTCAGCCTCCGCCAGAGCAGCGGTAACTGGCAGATCATCGGCGGCGTGATCGGCGATGTCAACAGATCGACGATCACCAACTGCTCCAACAGCGGCGAGATCCGCGTGAACCGCTATGGCGCGGGTATCGCGGGCAGTGCCAGCAGCACCACCATCACCGGCTGTTTCAATAACGGCACGGTATTCTGCCCCTCTTCTGGTGCGGCGGGCATCGTGGCGAACCTGGGCAGCGGCAGCACTGTCAGCAACTGCTATAACAGCGGCCGCATCGGCAGCACCGGCTCCAATGTCGGCGGTATTGTGGGCGACTGCGGAAACGCGACTGTCACCGACTGCATCAACATCGGCATCGTGGAGTGCAAGCAGGTTCATGGCTCATTGATTGGCAATGTATCCAACGCTAACACCGTCATCAGCAACCTGTACTATCTGGAAGGCACCTGCGCCGAGGGTATCGGCAAGGTGGCGAACGCCGAGACCCAGACGGCCACCGTCAAGACCGCGGCTGAACTCAAGACCATGATCACGGCCGGTGACCATCCTTACAAAGAGCCGATGCTGGCTGACCTGACTGTGGTTGCGCAGGAGATCGCCGACAAGGCCGCTGTTGACAACGTGATCGACCTGATCGACAAGATCGGCGATGTGACGCTGGACAGCGAGGCTGCCATCAAGGCGGCTGACGACGCGTTCAATGCCCTGTCTCCTGAGCTGCAGGCCAAGGTGACCAACGCCGATACGCTGACCGAGGCCAAGGCCGCGCTGGCCCAGTTGAAGAAAGCCGCCGACGACAAGGCTGCCGCTGACGCCGCCATCGACAAAATCAACGGCATCGGCAGCGTGACTGCCAGCGCCGACAGCAAGAAGAAGATCGACGAGGCCCGCAAGGCCTACGACGCCCTGACCGACGATCAGAAGAAGCTGGTGCCCGACGAGATCCTGAACAAGCTCACCGGCGCCGAGCGTACCTATAAGAATCTGACGTCCACCTCCGGCTCCTCCAGCTCCTCCGGCAAGACCGACACCAAGACCGACGGCAAGAACGTCAAGTCCGGCAACACCGGCGACGACAGCCATGTGATCCTGTGGCTGGGCGGCGTGGTGCTGTCCGCCGCTGCGCTGGCCCTGCTGGCCAAGAAGCGCCGCCAGGACGCGTAAGCGACCCCATAAAAATCCCCGCAGGGGCGGCATGAGCCACCCCTGTCCCCGGAGGCTTCTATGAAACACCCTATCCCACATCTGGCCGCCCTGCTGTGTGCGCTGGCGCTGTGCCTGTCTCTGCTGACCGCCTGTGGTGGCTCCTCTGCCGAAACAGAGACGGCGGGCGCCTGTACCGTGTCCATCTCCTGCGCCACCATTCTGGATAACAGCGGCCAGCTCAACGCCGCCAAGGCCGGCTACGTCCCCGATGACGGTGTGATTCTTCCCGCCACGGAGGTCACCTTCGCCGCGGGAGAGACCGCCTTCGACCTGCTCCAGCGTGTGTGCCGCGAAAACGGCATCCCCATGGAGTCCAGTTGGTCGCCCCTGTATAAAAGCGCGTATATCGAGGGCATCGCCAACCTCTATGAGTTCGACTGCGGCAAGCTGTCCGGCTGGATGTACAGCGTCAACGGGGAATTCCCCAACTACGGCTGCTCTGCCTATGCCCTACAGGACGGCGACGTGATCTGCTGGGTCTATACCTGCGACCTGGGCGAGGATGTGGGCGGCGGGTACGCCGCCTCCGGCGAATAAGCGACAGAAAGCGGTACGCCAAAACGTACCGCTTTCTTTTTTCCTGTGAACATGCTATACTGTCAGAAAAGAGGTGTTGCCCATGAACCGCGCCCCACTGCGCGAAAAACTCCATCTGTCCGGCATCGACGGTGCCGCCGCGTCCCTGGCCCGGCGGTACGGTCTGGGCTATGAGATCACGGCCTTCTGCATGGCGTCCGCCCTGGAGGACAGCGCCGCCGTGGCCGCCGCGGAGGCGGATGCGGCAGGCTTTGACCGCCTGTGGCTCCATGCCCCCTTTGCCGAGCTGCACCCCTGCGCCATCGACCCGCTGGTGCGGGAGATCGCGGCGCGGCGCTACCGCCAGACAATCGCCATGGCCCGCCGCCTGAACGTGAAGCGCATCGTCATCCACGACGGGTATGTACCCTTTGTCTACTTTCCGGAGTGGTTCGTGGAGCAGTCTGTTACCTTCTGGCGGGGCTTTCTTTCGGAGGTGCCGGAGGATACGACCATCGCCCTGGAAAACGTCATGGACGACGGCCCGGACATGCTGGCGGCCATCATGAAGGGCGTGGACGATCCCCGTCTGGGGGTGTGCCTTGACGTGGGCCACGCCAACACCACCGTCAGCAAAACGCCGCCCATGGACTGGGTCGCCCCTCTGTCCCCGTGGCTGCGGCATGTCCATATCCACAACAATTTTGGAGAATGGGATCTGCACAATCCCCTGGGCGAGGGCGATATTCCCATGGCGCAGGTGCTGGATACCCTGCTGACCGCCTGCCCCGCCGCCACCTATACCATCGAAAACATGAACTGCGCCCCGTCCCTTGCCTGGCTGGCGGCGCAGGGCTATCTGGGAGAGATCACACTATGACCGAACAGGAACTGCACACATATATCGCATCCATCCGGCCGGCGGACGAGGCCGCCATGGCCGCTGCCCGCCGCCGTCAGGCGGAGCTGGCCAAGCCGCCGGGAAGCCTTGGCAGGCTGGAGGAGATGGCCATCCGCATGGCGGGCGTCACGGGCCAGGTCTGCCCGGAGGTGAAAAAGTGCCGGGTGGCGGTGTTCGCCGCCGACAACGGCGTGGTGGCCGAGGGGGTGTCCTGCGCACCCCAGTCCGTCACCTTGCAGCAGGCGGTCAACATGACCCGCCGCAAGACCGGCATGTCGGCGCTGGCGAAAACCTTCGGTGACGATGTGGCCGTATACGACGTGGGCATCGCCGCCGACGTCCACTGCCCCGACGTGATCGACCGCAAGGTGCGCTATGGCACCGCCGATCTGGCGGTGGAGCCCGCCATGACCCGCGAGGAAGCCCTTCAGGCGCTGGCGGTGGGCATGGAGGCCGCCGCGCAGGCCAAGGCCGACGGCATTTCGGTGCTGGGCATCGGGGAAATGGGCATCGGCAACACCACCACCAGCGCCGCCGTGCTTTCGATGCTGCTGGATACGGAGGTGGAGGCCGTCACCGGACGTGGCGGCGGCCTGACCGACGAGGGCTTTGACCGGAAGAAGCAGGTGCTGCGCCGTGCGCTCCACCTGCACCATCCCGACAAAAACGACGTGCTGGACGTGCTGCACAAGGTGGGCGGACTGGACATCGCCGCCATGACCGGCGCGTTTCTGGGCTGCGCCCATGAGGGCATTGCCGCCGCGGTGGATGGCTATATTTCCGTGGCGGCGGCCCTGTGCACCGTGCATCTGTGCCCTGCCGTGGGAGACTATCTGTTCCTGTCCCACCAGTCCTATGAGCTGGGCTACGCCAAAGCGGCGCAGGCGCTGGGCCTCAGTCCCTGCCTTGCGCTGGACATGCGGTTGGGGGAGGGCAGCGGCTGTCCGCTGCTGTTCCGGGTGCTGGAGGGCGCCTGTGGCGTGATGGCGAACATGGCGACATTCTCCGAGGCCGCCATCCGGGACGACTATCTGGAGCCCATCCGCTCCGGCGACAGCTTTACGGTGGAAACGATATGAGGATTTTACTGACCGGCGGCAGCAAAAGCGGCAAAAGCACCGCCGCCCAGCACCTGTGCCGCGCCCTGGCGGCGGGCGGCCCCATGTACTACTGGGCCACCATGACGCCCCGTGACGGCGAGGATCACCAACGCGTCCTGCGGCACATTGCCGACCGGGCGGGCTGGGGCTTCCAGACCATCGAGCGCAGCACCGGCCTGACCGCCGCCCTGCCGGACATCGACAAAAGCGGCGCGGTGCTACTGGACAGCGTCACCGCAGCCCTGTCCGAGGCCATGTTTGGCCCGGAATTCGACGCAGGCGCCGCGGCGACCGTAACGGCGGAGATGTTGGCCGTCAGCCGCCACAGCGCCCACTTCGTGTGCGTGTGCGACGACCTGTGGCGGGGCGGCGAGGACTATCGGGACTGGACGGAGGTCTACGTCCGTGGCCTTGCCCATGTGTGCCGCGCCCTGGCGGCGGAATTTGACGTGGTGTGCGACATGGCGGCGGGATTGCCCCATGTGTGGAAGGGAGCGTGGCCCCTGTGAAGGATTGGTTTTACGGCTTTTTCATGGCGTGGGGCATGTTTCTGGCGCTGCCCTGCCCGCTGAAGATATGGAACGAGAAGGCCCGCAGCAAAATGATCTGCTGCCTGCCCCTTGTGGGCTTCGTGGTAGGCGGCGTGTGGGTGCTGGCGGCGTATGTGGGACAATTTTTACCCCAAAGCGTGGCGGGATTGCTGATCGCCGCCGCGCCGTGGCTAGTGACGGGCTTTCTCCATCTGGACGGCTTTATGGACGTGTGCGACGCGGTGCTGAGCCGCCGTGACCTGCCCCGGCGGCAGGAGATATTGAAGGACTCCCACTGCGGGGCCTTCGCCGTCATCGGTATGGTGCTGCTGGCGCTGAGCCAGTGGAGCGTGGCCATGGCGG
>CAKTZN010000009.1 GCA_934635545.1 uncultured Oscillospiraceae bacterium
GCTATGACGAGATCGACTACACCATGGGCCTTGCCAATGTAGAGGCCATGGACGGCTACATGCTGGCCGACAAGCTGACGCCCCGGCAGTTCGCCGAGCTGGCGGACGTGGATTACGAGATGGCCCAGCTCCTCTATGCCGCCTACGCCACCCAGCAGGGGGATTACGGCAAGCTGGCGGGCAACATCGCCTCCTATAAGGTGCCGCTGATGGACATCTTCCTGTACGTCTGCGACCAGGTGGACGCCGGCATCGTCACCATGGACGAGGAGCAGACCCAGACCCTCAACGACGCCAAGGGCCAGATAGAGAGCGCCAAGGCCCAACTGGAGGGCGAGGATTACAGCCGGATGCTGCTGTATCTGACGCTGCCGGTGGGCGGCGACACCACCTACGCCTTCACCGATACCATCCGGGACATCGCCCGCAGCTATTATCCCGACGGAAACGTGTATGTGGCGGGCGATTCCACCAACGAATACGACTTCCAGAAGTCTTTCTCCCGGGATAACGCGGTGGTCAGCATCGTGTCCATCCTGATCGTGCTGGTGGTGCTGCTGTTCACCTTCAAGTCGGTGGGCATGCCGCTGCTGCTGATCATGGTGATCCAGGGCAGTATCTGGATCAACTTCTCCATCCCGGCCCTGACGGACAGCCCGCTGTTCTTTATGAGCTATCTGGTGGTCAGCTCCATCCAGATGGGCGCCAACATCGACTACGCCATCGTCATCGCCAGCCGGTATCAGGAACTGAAGGACAAGATGGATCACCAGCAGGCCATTATCGAGACGCTGAACTTTGCCTTCCCCACGGTGCTGACCTCCGGCACCATCCTGACGGTGGCGGGCACCCTCATCGGCCAGATGACCTCCGAGGCGGCCATCGCCGGTATCGGCCAGAGCCTGGGCCGCGGCACCATCATCTCTATGTTCCTGGTGCTGTTCGTGCTGCCCCAGATCCTGCTGGTCGGCAGCGGCGTCGTGGATAAGACCTCCTTCGCCGTGCCCAAGGTCATCCGCAAGCGGGAGACCAGCGGCCGCATGTTTGTGGACGGCGTGGTCACCGGCGAGATCAACGGCACCGTCAGCGGCATCATGCGGGCCAGCGTGGACGGCGACATCAATCTGAACCTGCTCTCCGGCAGCGTCAGCGAGCAATCGCTGCCGGAGCACACACCACCAACAGAGCCAACGGAAGCGGAAACGGGAAAGGAGGCGGATACCAATGAGAAAGCGTAACATTATCCAGCGCGCCGTGTCCGTCCTGCTGGCGGCACTGCTGCTGGCGTCCCTGTGCCCGCTGGCCTTTGCCGACAACGACAGCAAGACCATTTACATCGGCACCCAGCAGGAGCTGCTGGAATTTGCGGATCACTGCGCCTCGGACACCTATTCCAAGGGCCTGACGGTGCTGCTGACCGCCAACATCGACGCGGGCGGCCAGGCTATCTCCATCCCGGTGTTTTACGGTACCTTCGATGGCCAGGGCTACCATATTTACAGCGTCTCCCTGACGGACAGCGCCTCCGGCTACGGCTTTTTCAGCCGTATCGAGACCGGCGCGGTGGTGAAGAACCTGACCGTCCGGGGCGACGTCACCCCCTCCGGCACCCAGACGCAGGTGGGCGGTATCGCCGGTACCAATGCCGGTACCATTGACAACTGCGTCTTCTCCGGCATCGTCATGGGCTGCGACTATGTGGGCGGCATCGCCGGAAAGAACGAGACCGGCGGTACCATCTCCCAGTGTCAGACCTCCGGCGTGGTGCGGGGTACCCGCTTCAACGGCGGCATCGCCGGACAGAACGCCGGAACGGTGCTGAACTGCACCAACAAGGCGGCGGTGAACACCGCCGTCAGCGAGGAGGACCTGGCCTCCGGCCTGGAGGACGTGGAGAGCACCATCTATACCCTGCTGAAGCGGGAGGACGTGAAGGAGAACGCCGTCACCACCGACACCGGCGGCGTGGCGGGCTATTCCAACGGCATCCTGCAGAGCTGCACCAACCTGGGCGCGGTTGGCTATCCCCATGTGGGCTACAACGTGGGCGGCATCGCGGGCCGCCAGAACGGCTACATGGCAAGCTGCGTCAACCGGGGCAAGGTGCAGGGCCGCAAGGACGTGGGCGGCATCGTGGGCCAGATGGCCCCGGACATCACCCTGCAGTTCTCCTCCAACGGCCTGGAGGAGCTGCAGACCGAGCTGAACGGCCTGCACAATCTCATCGACGCCACCCTGGACGACGCCCAGTCCGCCTCTGACACCGTGTCCGGCCGCATCACCCGCATCTCCGGCTATGCCGACGCCGCCCGTGACAGCGCCCACAATATGACCGGCCAGTTGGGGGATTTTGTGGACAGCAACGTGGACACCACCAACAATATCCTGCTGCTGGTGGAGCGGTACCTGGCCAAAGCCGTCCCCATCATGGAGGATCTGGCGGCGGCCTCCGACAGCACCACCCAGGCCATCGCCGCCCTGCGGCAGCTTCTGGACACGCTGGACGGCATGGAGGAATACAACGACCAACTGCTGGCCCAGTTGCAGGATGCCTGCCGTGAGCTCGCCCAGGGCTGCGACGATCTGGAGAGCGGCCTGACCGCCCTGGAAAACGCCTTTGCCCTGATGGAGGGCGGTGTGGCCAAGCCGGATACCCAGCCGGTGCGGGACGACATTGCCGCGCTGCGTGAGGCGGTGCTGACCCTGGAGACCACCATCGGCCGCGCCATAGAGGAGCTCGGCATCAGCGGCACGGTAACGCCGGACACCAAGGCCCAGCTCAAGGCCGATCTGAAGACCGTGCTGGACTGCTATGGCGCCACCGTCCGCGACATGGTGGACTTGCTGGTTCACACCAATTTCAGCGCCCTGCGGGAGCAGAACCTGGAGACATTGCGCCAGATCCTGGGCTATCTCCGCAGCGCCATGGGCTCCTTTGCCGGTGCCTCGGGCCATTTCGGCAGCGCCATGAACTCCCTGGCCGACGCCATGGGCACCCTGCGGGAGATCAACGCCCGGATGGGCACGGTGTTTGACCAACTGGACCAGGTGCTGGCCAACGCCCAGCAGGCGTCCACCTACCTGACCAGCGCCTTCACCCGGCTGGCCCAGTGGGCCCAGGAGCTGTCCGGCGAGAACCCCGGCTCCTTCAGCGGCCTGGGCGACGGCTTCGGCGACAGCTCTGACAGCCTGAACACCGCCCTGACCGGCATCAGCAACGAGCTGACCGCCCTGAACGGCGAGATGTCCAGCGCCGCTACGGCCCTGCTGTCCGACGTGCGGGCCATCAACAACCAGTTTATGAAGGTCATGAACCTGTTCCTCAACGTGCTGAACAACACCCAGAACGTGGACTATACCGACGTGTACGAGGACGTGTCCGAGGAGAGCCTGCAGAGCGCTACCCGGGGCAAGGTGCTGGAATGCACCAACTACGGCAGCGTGGAGGCCGACCGGAACGTAGGCGGCCTGGCGGGCTCCATGGCCATCGAGTATGACCTTGACCCGGAGGACGATCTTCTGTCCTCTGAGAATCGCAGCCTCCGCTTCACCTATCAGACCCGCGCCATATTGCTCTCCTGCGACAATTACGGCGCGGTACAGGCCAAGAAGAGCTGCGCCGGGGGACTGGTGGGCCGCATGGATCTGGGCACCGTGTCCGACTGCGGCGGCTACGGCCCCGTCTCCAGCGAAAACGGCGACTATGTGGGCGGCGTGTGCGGCCTGTCCCTGTCCTCCATCCGCCACAGCTACGCCAAATGTACCCTGACGGGCCGCAAGTATGTGGGTGGCATCGTAGGCTCCGGCAGCCGCGTGTCGGACTGCCTGTCCATGGTGGCCATCGCCGACTATACCCAACTGGGCGGCGCGGTGGCAGGGGAGATCACCGGCGATTACAGCGGCAACTGCTTCGTGTCCGATACCCTGGCCGGTGTGGATCGGATCAGCTACGCCGGCAAGGCGGAGCAGATCACCTACGATGCCCTCTGCCAGCGGGAGGATACGCCCCAGCAGTTTCGCAGCTTGACCCTTCGCTTTCTGTCCGACGGAAAAACTGTGAAGTCACAAGCCTTTACATATGGTGCGTCCTTCAGCAGCGACATCTATCCCGACCTGCCGGAGCAGGAGAACAGCTACGTCCATTGGGACAACGAAAATCTGACCGGCCTGCGCTTCGATACCGATGTGACGGCGGTCTATGAGCCCTATGTCACCACCCTGGCCTCCACCCAGCAGCGGGATGGTCAGCCTGTCCTGCTGGTGCAGGGCAAGTTCCGTGAGGGTGACGCCCTGCGCATCAGTGAGGGGAGCGCCAGTCTGACGGAAAACGTGGTGGAATCCTGGGCCGTCACCATCCCAAAGGACGGCCAGGAGACCCACAACGTCCGCTGGCGAATGACTGACAAGGAAAAACACTATACGGCGTATCAGGAGACCGACAGCGGCGCGAGGAAGCTGGACAGCGCGGTGGACGGCAGTTATCTGTGCTTCACCGTGGATGGCAGTGTCACTGTCACCGTGGTGTCCGTCCAGCGGATGACCTGGTGGATCTGGGCGGCAGGCGGCGGAGCGCTCCTGCTGGCCGCGGGCGCGGTGCTGCTCCTGCACCGCCGCACCTCATGGAAGAAACAGCCTGACGGCAAGCGGTTCAAATAACGCGAATCCCCCTGGGACGGACATCCGTCCCAGGGGGATTCGCTATTTTAACACTATGCAGGCCGCATATTGTCAAAGCATGCGGTATACGGTATACTGATACCCACAACAGCGCGTGCCGCCATGGCGGCGGAGGCTCCGGAAGGCAGCTTTCCGGAGTATAGCGCGGGATGGAGCGGAGAGAATGATGATTTGTCAACAGTGTAAACGAGAAATCAGTGATACGGCGGCGTTCTGCGCCTACTGTGGTGCCGCGGCACAGCGCACGGCCTTCTGCGCCGCCTGCGGCGCGCAGCTTGCGCCCGACGCGGCGTTCTGCCCCAAATGTGGCAGTAAGGTGTCCCAGCCGGACGCGCGTCCGGTGCCGCCGCCTGCGGCGATGCCTGACCTGACCACCCAGATCGCCCAGGCTGAGGAGAGCTGCCGCGCGGTGGAGCAGCAGCTTACGAACCAGCGGGGCCGCGAGACCGAGCTGGCGGAGGCGGAGCAGCGGAACGCGGCGGCGCTGAAGACGCTGGAGGAGCGGCGGACGGCGCTGACCCGCCAGTTGGACGATCTGGCCAAGCAGCGGGAGGCGCTGGCGGCGGAGGCCGCCGACCTGGACCGACAGATCGACGAGGCGGGACGGGCTGCGCAGGCGTTGGCGGATGAGGAGGCGGCGTTTACCGGCGGGGATAGTCAGACGGCAATGGCCCAGAGTGCCATCACCCTGCCCAATCGGCTGACGCAGGCGGAAGAGCCGCCGGTGTCCAAAAAGAAGAAGCGCCGTTCCGCGGCGTCCCATAAGGGGAAAGGCATCTCAAAGCGTGTCGTCCGCTGGGCGGTGATCGCCGTGGCAGCGGTGGCGGCGGTGTTCGTGCTGCTGGCCGTATTGCGTGAGCTGCGCTATCGGGGCGCCCTGCAGGACATGGCCGACGGCGCTTACGCGGACGCCATCAGCACGCTGGAAAAGCTGGATGACTACCGCGACAGCCCGGCGCAGTTGAAGCTGGCGTGGGTGGGCCGCGGCGGCCAACTGCTGGCGGAGGCAGACTATGACGGCGCGTTGGATGCCTACGAGCGGGCCCAGGACGCCGACGGCGCGGCGGAGGGCACTCACCGGGTGCATTACGAAAAGGGAAAGGCGTTGCTGGACGCAGGCGACCGGAAGGCCGCCATCGCCGAGCTGCAGCAGGCGGAGGACTATCAGGACGCCGCGGCGCTGGTGCGGACCAACAGCTACACCCTGGGCGTGGAGCTGCTGGCGCAGGAGGATTTCAGCGCCGCTGCCGAGTATCTGTCCCTGGCCGGAGAGACCGAGGACGCGAAGGTGCTGTGCGCCTACGCCTCGGGCCGCGCGGCGCTGGAGCAGAAGGATTACACCTCGGCGCTGACCCATTTCCGGGCCGCCGGAGACTATCAGGACAGCGCCCAGCGGGTGCTGGAGGCATGCTATCTGCACGCGGAGGAGCTGATGGCCAAGGGAAGCTATGAGGAGGCCAGCAGCTACTACCAGTCGGCCGGCAGCTATGAGGACGCCGCCTCCAAGAGCAATCAGGCCCTGTTCTGCGCGGCGGATACGAAGGCCCACGGCGGGAAATACGACGAGGCCATCGCCATGTATCAGAAGCTGCCCGGCGGCTATTCCTATGACGGCGTCACCGCCGGAGGACAGATCACCATGCTGCAGCAGGCGCAGAAGGCCAACGGCACCAAAAAGGCCACCAAGAATTACATCGAGACCCGGCAGGTCTATACCCGCACCGGCTCCTATGACTACTGGTACCGGGATTCCCTGCAGTCGGGCCAGTATCTGGAGCTTACCGCCACGGTCAACACGGATCACACCTTTACCATCGAGGGGAAGGTCTGCTTCCTGCGGTGGACGGACTATTCCTATGTGCAGCAGTATCTGAAGGAACCGGTGCTGACGACACGCTCCTTCCGCATCGAGGATGCGACCTCCATCCCCTCCAGCTATGAGATCGACGACGATCTGACACTGTATTACAGCGGCGGCACCTTCAGCATCAAGTACTATAAGTCGGAGCACTACTCCGCCGGTAAAGACTACCGCTACACCACCAAAGTGACGTTTTAAGGGGTAAGAAGATGATCTGTCCGAATTGCAGAACGGAGAACAGCAGCGACAGTCTGTTTTGCCGCTATTGCGGGCAAAAGCTGCCGCAGGCGCGCTATTGCACTCAGTGCGGCGCAGAGCTGACCGGTGAGCATCGTTTCTGCCACAAGTGCGGCAAGGCGCTGCTGCCGTCTGCACCGGCAGCGGAGCCTGCGGCCCAGACACAGGCGGCAGCACCGCCGCCCACCGAGAAGGAGGACGTCCGGCACCGGCAGGCGGAGCTTCAGCGGCTGCAGGACGTGCTGACCCGGCATAAGGAGGCGCTGGCCCAGCTCACGGTGTCGGCCAACGACCGCCAGGCACGGGTCTCCGCCCAGGAGGCGGAGCTGTTGAAAAACCGCCGTGCGGCGGCTGACCTTTCGGCCCGCGTCAGGCAGGAGACGGAGGCGTTGACCCTGCAGCGACAGGCTCTGAACCTCCGAAAGGAGGAGCTGGACGCCGCCGTGGCCCAGATCGCCCGGCAGCGTCAGGCGCTGGCCCAGCGGCAAAAAGCCCGGGAGGAGGCGCTGGACCGTGTCACCGCAGCGTCCCGCGCGGCGGACGCCATACGAAAGGCCCAGGAGGCGGCAGCGGCACAGGCGGAGCAGGCGCGCCGGAGCGTCCCGACCCCACCGGCGGAGCCGCCGGAGATGCCGGAGCCGCCGCAGACGCCGGAAATAGAGAATGTCCCCGGTGAAGCGCTGTCCCGGCAGGAAATGCCCCGGGCCGCCGGATCGGAGGCCAAGGCGAAGGCGAAGAAGGGAAGCGCCCTTATGGGCGTCCTGGTCGCCGCGCTGATTATGGCGTTGCTGGCAGGGGCAATCTATCTGAGCGGAGGACGTCGTGAGCAATACTGGGAGAAGCTGTATGAATGGCCGGACATCGGCGTGCAGCAGAGTGATGTGCCGGAGGACAGCACATCGCAGGGGGATGAAGCTGCGGCGGAGGACGACCTACCGCCCATCACCATCGGCGACACCGTTACCTTTGGCCACTACGAACAGGACAACGACACCGCCAACGGCCCGGAGGCCATCCAGTGGAAGGTACTGGACGTGCAGGACGGCAAGGCGCTGATCATCAGCGAAAAAGTGCTGGCTTGCGGTCTGCATCGCAGCACGGTATGGGATGGCCACGACTATACTACATGGGAGGCCAGTCTGATACGGAGCTGGATGAACGACGACTTCTATGACGTTGCATTTACCGATACTGAGAAAAAAGCGATTCAACTGACAGATGTAAAAGACGAAGCGAATCCATACATGGATGATATTGCTACCCGCCCTAATACATATAATTGGTCTGCCATGGAACCGGGCACGGACACGCAGGATTATGTATTTGCCTTGAGCGTCAACGAATTTGAAAAGTACTTCCCGGATCCCGAGTCCGCCAAAGCGGAAGCGACCGAGGTGGCGAAAGTGGGCAATCCCTACGCTAGGGATGACCGGCAGCGCAAAGCTCTTTATACAGGGGCCGATAGGGCACTGGAGCTTGGCTTTGATGAGATAACGATGGATGGTGTGACCTGGTCGTGGTGGCTGCGGACAGTTGGCCCGAAAAACATTTCTCCGGGCAACTTTCTTTCTATCGTTTTGGGTGATGGCAGTCTGTTAGAAGAAGGTACTTGTGCCGATTCTTGCGATATTGGCATTCGTCCCGCCATGTGGGTGGACGCAAGTGCTTTGGTCGCTGCCCTGAATCCCGGCGACATATATACCTTCGGCCACTACGAACAGGACAACGACACCGCCAACGGTCCGGAGGCCATCCAATGGAAGGTGCTGGACGTGCAGGACGGCAAGGCGCTGCTGCTGAGCCAGGATGTGCTCATCCGTCTGCAATACCACCCGCAGGAGACCGGCGCAGCGTGGAAGGACTGCGCCCTGCGCCAGTGGCTCAACGACGATTTCTATTACGCGGCCTTTTCCGGGGAGGAGCTGGAGCGCGTCTGCCTGACCCGCAATGTCAACGAGGATAACCCCACTTACGGCACCGTCGGCGGCGAGGATACCGACGATCATGTCTTTCTCCTGAGCCTCAGCGAGGCGGAAAAGTACTTTGCCTCCGATGAGGCGCGGCAGTGCGAATTTTCCGCCGCGGTCAACATGATCGTAGATCAGGATCCCGGCATACAGAAGGATGTGATCCCCACCGATGATCCCTATGACTACGGAAGACGCTGGTGGCTTCGCACGCCGGGGATGTATCCTCTTGCGACGGTGATCATCGAAAAGGACGGCAGCGTTTCCCGCAACGGCAATACCGGCGCCTACGCGTCGGGCGCGGTCTGTCATCAGTGGAACGGCGTCCGCCCGGCCATCTGGATCACCCTGGCGTCCTGAGAAAAACACATAAAAAACCTTGTACCCAAAGGGTACAAGGTTTTTTATCGTCAATGCGCGTTTTACCGCAGGCCCGCCGCCTGCATGATGGCCTCCACGGTGTCCAGCGGCTGGCTGCCCCAGGTGATGGCGGTGTCGCCGCATCCGGCGCTGTCCATCATGGCCTGGGCCTCGTCGGTCATCAGCTTCTGACAGGCATCGTCCACCAGCTCCAGCTTTTGCAGGAACTCCGTCAGGTTGTCGGTTTTGGCGGACAGCCATGTGGTGGCCGCGTCGCTGATCTCGCTGGCGTCAAGACCCGTGCTTGCGCCCCAGGTCAGCAGCTTGACTGCCGCCTGCACCGCCGTCAGGGAGGAGCCGGAGGTCCCTACCTCTACATCCGCGTCGATCTCGTCCAGAATGGACAGCGTCAGCACCGGCGGCACATCGGCCGGGGCATCGGCTGCGTCGGAGGTGGAACAGGTCACGCCATCGGCGCCGATGGTCACATACAGCTTCTCCTGCGATTCGTCATAGAGAAACGTGCTCTCGCCCAGCAGTGTGTCATTTGCATCCAGCGCACCCACGGTAAAGAGGATGGAGCAGTGCTCCTTCCGGGAAAGCTCCACGATATCCTCGCCGGTGAAAATCCATTCCCCGGCCTTCAGCGGTGAGCCGTCGGCGTTCTCGCACACCTTCGAGAAGCTGCCGCCGTGGATGTAGACGGCGCTGGCGCTGTCCAGCTCCAGCTTCACATACACGCCGTATTCCCCGGTCTCCGCCGGTGTGCCTGTTGTCGAGGGTGTGTTGTCCTTCGCCTCCGTCAGGCGGGTGCAGCCGGTCATAAGGGCGGCGCACAGCAGTGTTGCCGTCAGCAGTGTTATCGTTGTTTTGAAAAAGTGTTTCATAGTTGTCTCCTTTTGCATGATAAGCTCCCCAGCAATGGGGCGGCGCACAGGCAGCGCGCCGCGTCTGCTGCGGTACCTTCCAAAATAGAAACGCAGCACAGGCCGTTTTTGTGGCATGCACTGCGTCTAAGCGTCTGGCGTTCTGATCTCTTCCATTTTTCCGTTCCGGAACCGGATCACGCAGGTGTACTTGCACTTTGGGCAGAAGAGGGGGAAATCCTCCAGCACCGTGTGGGCCCGGATCTGCGTCCGTGTCTTGCCGCCGCATTTGGGGCAGCAGAGCCAATCCAGCCTTTCGCTGCGGTGTTCATCCATACGGCGCACCCCTGCTTACCGGCCGATCAGCCCGCGAAAGGCGTCGTCGCGGTCAAAGCTGCCGGCGGCAAAGCCGGGGATCTCCTTGATGGACTTGCAGATGCTGAGGCTGAAGCCTGTCAGGATCTGCCCAATCTCCCGGTCAGAGTAGGGGCAGTCGCCGGTGACGATCAGTGTGGACAGGCTGTGTACCACGAACCACAGGTCGCGGAAGTAGAGGTCGGCCTCCTCGGCGGTGATGTGATAGACCGTCATCAGAGTGGGACGGACCTGCTCCTGCAGATGCGTCATGGACTGTATGGCACTGTAACCCTGCACCCGGTTCAGAAACAGCAGGCGGTACAGCTCCGGCTCCTCCCGGGCAAAGCGGATGTACTGCATGCCCACGCCGAAGAAGGGAATCTTCTCCTTCAGCCCCGCGTCGGTATAGCGGTCATACACCGCTACTGCCGCGGCATAGACCTCCTTCTTCACGCCGTCCATTGAGCCGAAGCCCGTAAAGATCGGCTGGGTAGAGGTGCCCAACTCGTCGGCCATAGTCTTCGCCGTCAGGCCGTCGATGCCTTTGGCCCGCACCACTCGCAGCGCCGCCGCCACCATTTCTTCTTTCGTGAACTTGTTCTTCGGAGCCATCGCCCGCACCCCTTTCCACAGAAGTTGACCATCTAATGCATATTGACCAATGTGCATTGACCATTATACTGACGGACGGCCCGCTTGTCAATAGAAAGATGTCAGACGCTCCAGTACTGTGCGCCCCAGTGTTCGAAGTCCCACTGCTCCATATAGGCGTTGCACTCGTAGTCGATGTAGTAAAGCGTTCCGCCCCACGGAACAAAGTTGGTAGGGAAGTAGTCGATGTTCAGCCCCGCCGGGTACAGAAGGCCGCACATGGCCCGCACCTGGGTGAGCCAGTCGGGCGACATCTGCCCCTCACGGAGCAGCTCCGCCACCGTCGGCCCGGCGATGTATTCCTTCAGGAGCCGCTCCTGTGGGACATCCACCGCCAGCAGCCGCGGCATGGGGATGCCGACCTTCCGCAGCGTCTCATAGTCCCGCAGTTCGGAGCGCAGCTTGTCGCCGAAGGTGTAATATTCGCAGGGCTCGTGGTGGATCTGCTTCAAGACGTACTGCGCCGCGCCGTCCGTCACCAGATAGGAATAGCCGCCCTTGCCCTTTCCGAGAAGCCGGATCACGGTATATTCAGTATCGTTTACCGTCAATGTATCAGGCATTGTCCTGCTTCAACCGCTTCAGATTCTCCAGCACGAACGGGCTGTTGGCGGCAATGCGTCCCAGCGTCGGGCAGTCGTCCATCTGGCCGCAGTCGGCACAGGTATCCAGCCCTTTTTCCCGCACGCAGTTATGTACCGGACAGAGCTTGTCGCAGAAGGGCGTTTTTGCGCCCTCTACGCGGCAGCCGGTGCAGTGGATCATGTCCGGCGTGATGGTCACGCCGTTGAGCTTCGTCCACAGCGCGGCGGTCTTCTCCCGCAGGGCGTTGTCGTTTGTGATCGTTGCAATGCGGGCATCGCATTTTTCACAGTCCAGGCCGCAGCAGCCGATCAGTTGGTTTGTGTTTTTCATAGTTGTCTCCATAAGCTGGAATTTATAATGTCAATTCCATAACATTGTACTCGTTTTCTGAAATTATATAAAACCCGTTCTTTTGCCAAAAAGAATTGCTCTGTGGATTTCCTTTATCTACCCCGATACGTACTTTTTTATAGCCTGCTTGCTTTAGATAGCGACAAGCATCTCCTATCATATGGGAGCCAATGCCTCTATTCTGATAATGTACATTTGTCATAAACAGTCCAATGAAGGCAATTTCGTCTGCTGGATAACCTAAAATCAAATCCATATTGGCGACCAGCGTATCGCCCTCAAAAAAACCCATGTAATACTTATCATCGTAGCTCTTGCCAGGCGGCAATGCTTTCATATCCCCTATAATACTTTCTTTTGTAACAAATGGCGGGTGATATAGATAGTAAATTTCGTTTTTGCGGCTCATATCATAAATAATATCGACATCATTGCTGTCTAATGTCCGCACCTCATATTTTTTTGATAATGATCTGATATCCATACCGATCTCCATTCATCCGCATCAGAGCAATTCCTTCGTATAATAGTGCCGCTTTCCGGTGTAGGGATAGTTTTCGAGGATAAAGACCTCAAGGTATCCATGATTTTCGTAAAATGCGGGAGCCTGAAAGGAAAAGGTGTCCACAAACGCGTATCGGCAGCCGCGCTGTCTGGCTTCGCTTTCCGCCGCCGTCAGCAGTTTGCTTCCGATCCCCTGACCCCGGAGCTGTTCGCTGACGAAAAGGTATTCAATGCAGAGCCAGTTGCCAAAGGTCTCGCCGGTCAGTCCGGCCAGCTTCCGGCCCGACCCGTCCTCAAGGAATACGCCGATGGGGACACTTTGGGACGCCTCACGGTGGCTGTGATTGTATTCCCTCAGCATCTCATGGATCTCCTGGATATCGTGTTCGTTTCCGTCGTTCGTGATTCTGATATTCATATGCTTATTCACCAGCCTTACATAGATTTTTTGGCAGCGTTCTTGTGAGGAGCAGGGTATAGGCCACCGCTATGGCGATCAGAACGGCGAGGTGGAGCAGGTGCGCTTTCACGGTAAGGCCCGCATCGTTGGCAAAGGTGCCCAGCGTGTTGATGGCGGCGTGGACAAGGATGCAGGGGATAAGGCTCCCGCCGCGATAGAAGATCGTTACCAGCAGGAAGCCCACCGCAATGGCAAAGACGATCTGGCACAGGCTGCTCACCAGATCCATCCCGCTGCCGTTGAACAGGTTGATGATATGCCCGATGCCGAAGGTGACGCTGGAGATGACGACGGCGGACTTGATGTTGTCCTTTGCAATGGCCACAAACAGCAGCCCCCGGAAGATCACCTCCTCCAGGAAGCCGACGCACAGCATACACACGACCCGGCAGACCGTTTCCGCCGCCGGGTAATTGACCGCGACACCGTTCCACAGGTTTCCCGACGCCAGAACAAGCAGCGGCACATAGTAAAGGAACCGCCGGGCGGGGACGGACGACCCGCAAAGGCCATACCGCTTCTGCAGGCCATTCTTCCGGATAAAAGCGAAAAGAACGATGGCCTGCAAAACGCAGAAAGCGGCGCTTGCCGCGTATGCGACGCCGATCATTTCATTTAACGGATTTGCCACCGATTGCAGGACGCAGTAGACCACGATGCATACAATCGCAAAGGTCAGCTCATTTTTCTCATACAGTTTTTTCATGTCATTCCTCCTGTACCGCCGCAGCACTCACGCCCCCGTGACCTGGGAGAGCGTCACGACCGAGCAGCCCTTGCTTTCGTAATACGCAAGCATCTCCGGCAGCTTCTTTTTATCGTAGCTGGTGATGCAGTCCGACAGCACATGGACGGTATAGCCGGCTTTCCGCATATTATAGCTGGTGGACTTGACGCAGGCCGCGGCGTCGGCCCCGGCAAGATAGAATTCAGTAATGCCATGCTCCTGAATGAAGGCGGCAAACGCCTCGCAGGTCAGGGCGCTGCTCTTTACCTTCGTGAAGATATGGTCAGACACGACCTTCATCTCCGGCACCAGCTCGGCGCCGCGGGTGCCGGGCTTGAAGGTCCTTGTCCCCGCGGACAGGTTGTTGTGCTGGATGTAAATGACCCACAGCTCCTTCTGCGCGGCCCAGTCGATGGCCTTGTTGACGTTGTCCATGATCTCCCGGTAGTTTTTCGTGATGTCATTCTGCAGGTCGATGACCACCAGTGCGCTGTTTTTCATGTGATATCCTCCATAATCTCTTTTTGCCTCTTTTTTCCCCAAATAACAGACGCAGCACAGGCCGTTTTTGTGGCATACACTGCGTCTGTCATTCTGCTCTCTTCGATGTCTGTGCCGCTTGCACAAATATGTACACACTATGATGTATAACTAAGATTATACATCAACGAATATAACTTGTCAATCCCACCGGCACAGAATTTACAAGCCCAACAGGGCAGGGGAGCCACATCTCTCTCTGCGTAAGAAAAACCGGAGCCCTTTGGGCTCCGGTTTGGGTCAAAAGCGGGTCAAGTGACGGGAACATCTCCGGATTCCGTCCCTGCCGCTTGCCACCGTAGTTGTGCGCCTCGGATGTGATCCTTGAACATCCGGTCGGCAAAGGCCACCATCTGTTCCGGCGTGCGCTCGATCTCGCCCAGCAGCCAGCTTTCGATCACGCCCGAGACAGCGACCACATAAATGTGCGTCATCAGCGCGATATCCTCCTCGCTCACGCCGCCCAATAGCGCCCCGACCTCCTGACCGACCTGCTCAACGACACGGTGGATGATCGCATGAATATCTGCCTTAAAAAAGCGTTTCAGATGCTCTCGCCCGACAGATTTTAAGGCACACAGACAGACGGCACGGTTGTCCTCTATGTAACGGAATAGCTGCAAAAGCCCCTCCTGCCAGAGGAGCATCCCCTCATGCTGCTTGAGCAGCGCAACGGCTTCCTCTTGAAACATCCAGCGCATCAGGTCATAGACATCCTCAAAGTGATAATAGAAGTTTTGCCGGCGGATGCCGGCCCGCTCCGTGATGTCATGGATGGTGATCCTGTCGATGGGCTTTTGCGCCATCAGCTCCTTCAGCGCCTCGGCCAGGGCGCGGCGGGTCTGATCAGATGAGTTGCGTATGATCCTATCCACAAGTCATCCCTCCTTTTCTCCGTATTATAGCATACCGACGGCGGTTTTTTATAGGTCAATTTATCAGCCGGTGTCATGAACCAGACAGATGGCGGGAAGTTGACCCTTGCTTTGGAGGGGGCACTGCCGTAAGATGGCCTTGCTTTGCCGGGCGGTCTCAGCCCGGCGGAAAACGGAAGAAAGGTCAAAAAAAGACATGAAATATTCCCGTAAGATCGACTTTCAGGCGCATTACCTCCCCAAAGCCTACTATGACTTCTTAGAGGAGGAAGGACTGTATTGCCCAGACGGCTTTCCAACACCGGATTGGGACGAAGCGTGGCAGCAGGAGACCATGGGTGAGCTTGGCATCGCCTATGCGCTGCTCTCCATTTCTTCTCCCAGCGTTTACACCGGCAACAAGTTCCGCAGCCGGGAGCTGGCGCGTAGGATCAACGAGCAGGGTGCGGAGATCGTTTCCCGTGCACCGGGCAATCTCGGTTTTTTGGCAACGCTGCCGCTGCCCCATGTCCACAGCAGCATTTTTGAGGCCCGCTATTGCCTGGACGAGCTGCACGCGGACGGCGTGGGACTAATGACCAATTACGGCGGCGTGTATCTGGGTGATCATCGGCTGGACGAGCTTATGGAGGAACTGGACGGCCGCGGTGCGCTGGCCGTCATGCACCCGACGCAGCCCGCTGTCATGCAGCCGAACGTCAACGAAGAGATCCCTGTCCCGGCCTTTGAGTATTTCGTGGAGACCACGCGCACCTTTATCAATATGGTGCAGAACGATACCTTCACCCGGTATCCCAATATCAAGTGGGTCGTTCCCCACGGCGGCGCGTTCCTGTCCATCCTGGCCGACCGTTTTGAGAGCTTTGCGCTGATGCTGCGGTTTGCCGACCCTGACCGGCGGGCGGACATCATGGAGGACATGGCCCATGTTTACTACGACATGGCTGGTTTTTCTGAGCAAAAGCAGCTTGAGATGCTGCTGCGCAATGTGGACGAGAGCCATCTGCTCTACGGCTCCGACACCCCCTACACGGACATTACCGCCTGCGTCGGTCAGGCGGAGGCGCTGGAAAGTACAGAAAAGATTACCAAGCAGCAGAAGCAGATGCTCTTTACGGACAACGCCCTTGCGCTGCTGCCGAAACTGAATGAGAAATTTATAAAGTGAGGTCATTAAAATGATGGAAGCAAATCTCGAACAGTATGACATTCAGCTTAAATCCCCTATGGGATGGATCAAGGTCAAAGCGGATCTTGTCGTAGACTCTGAAACGGAATTTCACGGAGAGGTCAAGCTGCTGGGTCTTACCGTGCCGATGGTGGATTGTGTCAAAAATGCCTTTACCTATCAGTTCAAGGCTTCGCCAAAGCTGCCCTTCGGCGTATTGGAGGTCACGATCACCGCAGAAGTTCATGCCGATGGCAGTGTCACCGGCATTGCCAACGCCCCCCGGCACAAGCCCATGGAGATCAAAGGTCAGCGGGTACGGGTATGACACCGCATCACAGCGCCATCTAAGGGAAAGGGTCTAGCCCGACATGGAGCAAGTACCAGAATATGGAACCGACTTTATGGTGAAGGCTGCGTCCTTCATTGCGGGTTGTCTCCAAAGAAAAACCGGAGCCATTCCGGCTCCGGTTTGCGTTATTTACCGCTGTCTGGAATTCAATGTGTCGGTCGGTTCTCCGCCGTCCAGTTCTTCGGGTTGGTATCATCCAGGGCAAGCCCCGCAAGGATGGCCTCATAGTGGGCCGCCTTGTCATCCATATACTTCACCGTGGCCTGAGCCTCCTCCAGCCGCTTATAGGCTTCCGCCCGCTGCTTCAGGATAATGGCATACCTTGCCCGCAGATTTTCTTCGTTTTCTTCCGCAAGGCACAGCCGACAATACGCCTGAATGGCCTCGATAGACGCACCGCAGCCCTTCAGGCATTGGATGCCCTGCATCCAGTTGACGGATTCCTCATTGAACACCCGGCGGTTGCCGCCGTCCCGCTGACAGGGCAGCAGCCCCTTATCCGTGTAGAACCGCAGGGTATGCTCAGTGACGCCGAACATCTCGGCCATCTGCTTGATGGTATAATCCATAGCCGCACCTCAAAGTTTCTCTTGACTTCGTGTTACTCGAACTTGTTACAATCATTATAGCATAGCAGTTACGTCTATGCAAATATGAGTTTGGAGGACGAATATGGAATATTTGACTTTGAATAACGGCGTCCAAATGCCGCTTGTCGGCTTTGGTACATTTATGCTGGGCGGCGAAGCCTGCAAAGACGCGGTGGCAGCGGCAATCGAAAGCGGCTATCGCATGATCGACACGGCGGAGGCCTACGGCAACGAAAGGAAAGTGGGTCAGGGCATCCGGCAGAGCGGCATTGACCGCAGAGAGCTGTTTCTTGTTACCAAGGTGAACTTCAAATCCTACGAACATGCGGAAGAAACGGTGATGCAGTCCCTTGAAAATCTGCAGACGGACTATCTCGACCTGCTGCTCCTGCACTGGCCCTTTGCCAACTACTACGCGGCGTGGCGCACGCTGGAAAAGCTGTACGCAGAAGGCAAAATCCGTGCCATCGGCGTTTCCAATTTCGAGCCGGACCGGCTCCTTGATCTGATTGCCTACAACAAAATCGTCCCGGCGGTGAACCAGATCGAGACCAACCTCTATTGCCAGCGCGGTACCGAGCGGAACTGGATGGATAAGCGGCAGGTGGCCCACATGGCCTACGCGCCGCTGGGCCAGGGCAATCGCAATGAAATGTTTGCCGAGCCTGCGGTGTGGGCTCTCGCCGAAAAATACGGCAAGACCCCGGCACAGGTGCTGCTCCGCTTCCTGACCCAGAAGGGCATTGCCGTTATCCCCAGAAGCGCACGGCCGGAGCATATCCGGGAGAATTTTGCCCTGCTCGACTTCACGCTGACCGATGCGGAAATGGCGCAGCTCTCCGCGCTGGATAAGAAGGAACCCCTTATCGGCAGACCTGAGACGCCGGAGTTGGTGGAGTTTTCCCTGACGTGGTAAAGGAGCGCAGCGCCACGAAGGCGCTGCCTCCAAAGAAAAACCGGAGCCCTTTGGGCTCCGGTTTTTGCTGCTGTTTTGCCAAGACAGATTTTCCTGTCATACCCGCAGAGCTTTGCAGCTTCATTTTGGGCCAACGCGGGAAATTAGGCGCAGATTGGAGGGATGTCCCATGCAGCTATGTGGGACACCTTCCTGTAAAGTCAAATACCTCGAATCACAGGAAATGAATCAATCACGGGCAAAAACCATTTTAAAATATGTGCTGCCGACCGTTTTAAGCCAATGCGCCTTTTTCCTCTTTGCCATCATTGACGGGATTTTTGTCGGCCACGGCGTAGGAACGGATGCACTGGGTGCCGTCAATCTGGCGCAGCCCTTTGTTATGGTGGTCGGTGCGGACACAGCCGCAACGGAAATGGCATTGACAGCGATCCCCCAGTATGGCTGGCTGTTCCTGTTTGCCGCTATGAATACGGTACTGTCCGCCTACCCGTATATCTCCGGCGGCAATACGGGTAACTCTCTTTCAGTCAGCAAGATCCTCACTGCTTATATCGGTGTCATCGTATTTCCTCCTGTCATGATATTTCAGAGGCATCCATCACAACATTTTTGCTGTCAATCGATGGCACTGTTATCTTAGCGAAGCCTTTTTGCGCAAAAGCGGCTGCCGACGCCTTCTGTGCATCGGCAGCCGCCCGCTGAATGGGGATATTTACTGGATGAGTCCGCTTTCCTTCAGCAGGATCTCAATATCGGTGCCCTTGACCTTTTTCAGGACCAGCTTGAGCATTTGCATTGGCGAAGCATGGTTTTTGTTGCACTTTTCCATTCAACAGAGCTGTCTTGCGGAACAAAGTACTCGACCCGTTCCCGAAACCACGCATCCAGCAAAGCGTAAATATCCTGATAATGATAATAGAATGTGTTGGGACTGATGCCTGCCCGTTTGACCAACGCAGCTACCGTGATCTTATCAAACGGAAGTTCTTCCAGCATTGTCTGGACTGTGGCCATGATGAGTTTTTTTGTATATAAAGCCATGCGCAGCTCTCCTAAGTGTGGGAGTCAATTCGTTTTCATACCGCATTTTACAGGATTCGAAACAAAAACGCAAGTTCCGCCCGAAGGGAAATGCAGGCTCTTCATATATTTCGACACACAGCGGAGAAGATCAGCTGATATTGTCTATCGGCATTGGCGCTTTCCTTAGCGCACACATCTTTCCGGATTCAAATGAGAATGGCGCCATCGGTTGACAAGGGCAAACACGTCTGCCAGCGTGTCTTTCCGATGGGGAGGCTTGACAGGATTTTTTGGCCATGTTATGATGTTTTCACTAACATATTTATTACCATGGTAACGAAAGGCGGTATGGGTATGCGCACGATCATGAGGCATTGCCGGCTGATCCCGGAGCTGTCAGGCGGGTATGACGGAGGCTATGGAGATGTGGTACTGGCGGAGGGTAATATCCAGAGTGTTTCGCCCCAAGCGCTCCCGGAAGACGGCGATACGGTCATTGACTGCTGCGGCAAAACGCTGTTGCCGGGGCTGTTTGATATCCATGCGCATCTGAACTGGGATTACTACAATGGTTTGCTTCGCCTGAATGACTTTAAGCTGATGGTGAACGCCTGTCTCAGTGCGCAGCGTTTTCTTGAGCTGGGCATCACCACCATTCGGGACATGGGCGCACCGAAGGGACTGTCGGTATATGTACGGGATGCCATCCGGCGCGGGCTGTTCAACGGGCCCCGGATCGTTACCGGCGGAACCATTCTGCGTCCCACGGCATGGACAGAGCCTGCCGATCCCCACTGCTTCCTGCGGTATGTATCCGGCGCGGAGAACTTTGTCCGGGCTGCGCGGGAGGAGATGGGCGCCGGGGCGGATTTCGTAAAGCTGTATGCGCAGGGCGAACCCCCGGAGCTGCTGCCGGAGGAGCTGGAAGCCGTTGTGAGGGTCGCCCACCGCTATAAGCGGCGCGTGGCGGTCCACGCCCACGATGCCACGGCCATCTCCATGTGTCTGGACGCCGGAGCGGATACGATCGAACACGGGTCATATATCAGGCAGGAGGATATTCGGAGGCTGAAAGACAGCACATCCACCTATCTGGTGCCGACGCTGGCGGTGCTGTCCAGCGAGGTGCCGACGCCGGGATTCACGCCGGCGCAAAAGGCGCAGATGCTCAAGCCGCTTCTGGATGCCAATACCCGCAACATCACCGCCGCCTATCAGGCAGGATTGGTGCTGGGCTTCGGCACGGACACACCGGTGGAGGAGCAGCTGAAGCTGCCGGGATTGGAATTTCGGATGCGTAAGACATACTGTCGGATGGACAACGTCGATATGCTATTGCAGGCGACCCGGTACAGCGCCCGGATCTGCGGGCTGGAAAATGTCACGGGCAGTATCGCTGCCGGATTGGCGGCGGATGTGATCCTGGTGGATGGACAGCCGGATCAGGATATTGCCGTCATGTACCGCAAACCGGAGCTGGTCTTTGCCGGCGGCATGATGCACCGCCCCCGGCAGGACGACTGAGGAGGGCTTATGGCTGCATCATTACGAGCACGGCTGGATCAGTTTGAAGGTCTTGCCGAAAATCAGTCCGCTGCGCAGGATCTGCGGAAAATGCTGCCGGGAATGCTGGTGGAGCAGGTTGCCGCCATTCTCCTGGAAAATGTCAATGTTTTCGTTACGGGCTTTATCTCCACAGCTGCCATTGCGGGCGTGGGGCAGATCAATACGGTCAACAGCGTATTGATGAACCTGTTTCAGGCGTTTGCCATCGGTGGAACGGTGTTAGTGGCCCAGAACGCCGGTGCTTCCCGGAAAAAAGACGCCTCACACGCAGCTTATGCAGCGCTGCTGATGGGCGGACTGGTGAGTCTGCTGCTGACTGCGGTCGTGTGGCCGCTGCACGGCAGCATCGTCCACCTTCTGTTCGGTGGAGCAGAAGCCGACGTGCTGGAAAATTCCGTTCTTTACTTCCGCTATACGGCCCTGACCCCGCCGCTGTGGTTTATATACTTCCAATGCTGCGGCTTCATGCGGGGCGCGGGAGATACCCGGCGTCCGATGTTTGTCAGTATTGCCCTGAACGTGTCCAGCATGGTGCTGAACCTGCTGTTTGCTCTGGGCAACATGGGTGTGAAGGGCCCGGCGCTGGCCTATCTCCTGTCGGTCGCCATCGCGGCGGTATCGTCACTGGCCATGGTCCTGCGGCACGGCTTTGCGTTCCGGCCCGAGGTATGCTCGGGGCCGGTGCTGCGTCAGTGTCTGAAGAGCATCGGCGGCGTAGCATTTCCGTCCTCCGCAGAGAATCTGATGTTCAACGGAAGCCGTATTATCCTTCAGATTTTCCTGGCGGGTATGGGAAAGGCCATGATCTCCGCCAATTCCGTATTCAATTCCGTGAACGGTATCTTCAATGTGCCGGTGATGGCGCTGTATTACCTCACGGTGCCCGTGGTCAGCCGCTGCGCCGGTGAGGGCGATAAAGAAAAGACAGCGGGAGCGCTGCGATTCGTATCCCGCAAGACCTTCGTGTGGTCTGTTCCGGTGGCGCTGGCCCACTTGCTGCTGGCCATACCGGGGGCATATATCTTCGCCCGTGACCCCGAAGTGGTTCGCATTGCCGCGGGGATGCTGGCGCTGTATGCCGCGTTTGCTCTGTTCCAGAACGGCAGCTTTATCCTTCCCAACGGGTTCAAGGCGGTGGGAGATGCCAAGTTCGCCATGGTGCTTTCGTCCATCACAGCATGGGGCATCCGCGTGCTGGGCACATGGGTGCTGGGTGTACAGCTCGGATGGGGCGCCTACGCCATCGCCCTGACACAGGGACTGGACAGTCTGCTGCGGGCGGCCGTTTACCAGCGGCGGTTCCGGCGGGGTGACTGGCTGCGGCCTATGTTTGGCGGAAGCGCCGCCAAGGAATGACGCAGCCTGTATCACTTTACGTGAATTAAATCGGGTGAATTTTCCCGCCGGCCCTTGTACTTTTCTCATTTGTTCGATATAATTGCTTTTATAAGTACCATCGAAGGAGAGCACTTAATGAAGGGAAAGGACTTAACCGAACGAGTCTATCGGGAGATCAAGCGCGATCTGATGCTGCGTAAGCTGCCCAGCAGCGAGCTGTTCAGCGAGCAGATGCTGGCGGATTGGTATCACTGCAGCCGTACGCCCGCCCGGGAAGCCGCCGGCCGGCTGGTATCCGAAGGTTTTCTCAACAAATATCCCAGCAAAGGATATATTGTCCGGCTGCCGACAGATCGTGAAATGAACGAGATGCGCTATTGCCGGTATGTCCTGGAGATCGCGGCGCTGCGACAAACCGCCCACATGGCCTATGTGGAGGATTTTCACCGGCTGTACAACCTGCTGGACAGAACATATGACGACCCGGAGCTGGCCTATTTTTCAAACATGACGTTTCATTACGAACTGGCCAAGCTGTCCGGCAATGAAACCATCGTGTCATATATCGAGCGGCTTCTGGGGCTGATGATCCGCGGCGAAAGCACACCTATTTACCGCGGCAGCGCGTACCTGGGAGACAGGCTGCCGGAAAACGATATTGCCCCCGCGGAGCAGCCGTCGCAGGAGCTGCACCGCAAGATCGTAGACGCACTTGTTTCCCGCGACCTGAAAAGCGCCGTGCGGTACCTGAGCCTTGATATTTACCCTGACATCAGGGACCCGGAAAACATTGTGGGGACCTCCAGCGTCGCCGACGATATTCTTGCATCAACATAATACAGAGTCACTTCTATGGCCGGCAGCTGTTTTGTTTGGTTAAACAAAACAGCTGCCGGCTCCTGATTTAAAATGACGAAATTTGCCGGATGGCGATGCTTTCTGTTGACAATGGCGGTTTCGGTCAGTAAACTATGAAATATCATCTACCATGGTAGCTGATGCACAAACAAATCTGCGAGGAAAAACTGGAGGAATGCGCCCATGAAAAAGTGTCTCGCCCTTTTGCTGGCACTGGTCGTTTTGGCGATGACCGGCTGCGCAAGCAACGATCCGGCTCCCGCGCCGGAAGGCCCCCGGGAGT
>CAKTZN010000010.1 GCA_934635545.1 uncultured Oscillospiraceae bacterium
CTCTCTGAGTGCGCCGACACCAACAACGACCACAAGTGCGACGTCTGCGGCAAGGTGCTCTCTGAATGCGCCGACACCAACAACGACCACAAGTGCGACGTCTGCGGCAAGGTGCTCTCTGAGTGCGCCGATAACAACAAGGATCACAAGTGCGACGTCTGCGGTAAGGTGTTCTCTGAGTGCGCCGACACCAACAACGACCACAAGTGCGACGTCTGCGGCAAGGTGCTCTCTGAGTGTGCTGACACCAACAATGACCACAAGTGCGACGTCTGCGGTAAGGTGCTCTCCGAATGCGCCGATAACAACAAGGATCATAAGTGCGACACCTGCAGCAAGGTGCTCTCCGAATGTGCCGACGCCAACAAGGACCACAAGTGCGATGTCTGCGGCAAGGTACTCTCCGAGTGCGCCGACGCCAACAACGATCACAAGTGTGATGTCTGCGGCAAAGTCATCTCCAACCACACCGGCGGCACGGCCAACTGCCACGCCAAGGCGGTGTGCGAGGTCTGCAAGGCCGAGTACGGCGAAAAGAACCCCGCCAACCATGACGGCGGCACGGAGCTGCGGGACAAAAAGGACGCCACCTACACCAGCACAGGCTACACCGGCGACACCTACTGCAAGGGTTGCAACACCAAGCTGAGCACCGGCACGGTCATCCCCAAGCTATCCAGCGGCAGCACCACTCCCAGTAAGCCCACCAAGCCCGCCGCTCCCGGCAAGACTGTCCAGTCCGGCAAGACCGGCGACGCGGGCGTGGCCCTCTACGCGGGCATGACGCTCCTGAGCCTGACCGGCTGCGCGTGGCTGCGCCGCAAGGGCAAATAAGCGCAAATAACCGTTCTTCATTCTCCTCGTGCAGATTTAGGTAGGGAAAAGGACAGGCACATCTGTGCCTGTCCTTCTCTCATTGTCCACTTTTCATGTACAGCATGTACCGCGGGCTGGCGTTGTACCCCGCGAAAAAATTTTCGCTCACCTGTTGACAAACGTAAACCGATATGCTACATTGTGATTACAGATGTAGACAGCAGGAGGTGAGAGCAATGGCCCATATGGGTTTGACCGAGGCGGAGTGGCAGGTGATGGAGTGCCTGTGGGCGGCCGCGCCCCAGACGGGGCGGGCCATCATCGACGCCATGCACGCCAGGACCGGCTGGAGCCGCAGCACTACCCTGACGCTGCTGCGGCGGCTGGAGGACAAGGGCGCCGTCAGCGCGGAGAGTGAGGGCGGCGTGAAGCACTACCGTCCCCAGGTGGCCCGGGAGGACGCGGCGGTGCAGGAGACGGAGCACCTGCTGGAGCGGGTGTATCAGGGCAGCGTCAGCATGATGGTCAGTTCGCTGGTGAAGAAGCAGACGCTGCCCCAGGAGGAGATCGACAAGCTGTACGCCATTTTGCGGGAAGTGGAGGAAAATCATGATTGAATGGGTGGTATCCTCGTGTATTCTCATCCTTGCGGTGATTGCCCTGCGGTATCTGCTGCGGGGAAAAATCAGCCTGCGGCTGCAATACGCCCTGTGGCTGCTGGTGCTGGCGCGGCTGCTGATCCCAGTCAGCTTCGGCAGCACGGACATCAGCGTTATGTCGGTGGTGGAGCGCACCCCAGCGGTACAGGCGGTGGAGAGCGTCCGGGATGTGGACACCATCTGGCAGACGGACAACGGCACGGTGGAGGGCTATCCCGCCGGGCCGCTGATGCCGGATACGCCGGTAACGGTGGCGCCCAGCGTCACAAACGACCAGTTCAGCCGCATGGAGAGCGCCCTAACCCTCCGCAAGATCCTGCTGCCGGTATGGTGGTGCGGCGCGGCGGTGACGCTGCTGGTGTTCCTGACCGCCAACCTTTGTTTTTCCGCGCGGCTGCGGAAAAGCCGCCGTCCCCTGACGGTGGAGGGCGCTTCCCTGCCGGTCTATGTGGCGCGGGAACGGGCGGTGCCGTGCCTGTTCGGTCTGTTCCGCCCCGCCGTCTATGTGACCCCGGAGGCAGCGGAGGACGACACGCTGCTGCGCCACACGGTGGCCCATGAGACCACCCATTTCCGCCACGGCGACCATGTGTGGGCGCTGCTGCGGGCGGTGTGTCTGGCGCTGCACTGGTGGAACCCGCTGGTGTGGTGGGCGGCGAAGCTGTCCCGTCAGGACGGCGAGCTGGCCTGTGACGAGGCCACCATCCGCGCCCTGGGCGAGGGTGAGCGGGCCGCCTATGGCCGCACGCTGATCCGCATGGCCTGCGGCCGGGGCGCAAGCCCACTGCTGACGGCCACCACCATGGACGGCGGCAAGACCAGCCTACACGAGCGGATCGTCCTGCTGGCCAAGAAGCCCCGGACGGCGGCATTGGCCGCCATCGCGCTGGTGCTGGCCGCGGCACTGTGCGTAGGCTGCACCTTTACGGGAGCGAAGAAGACTGAACCGTCCGCCGATCTTGGTCAAATTGCTACGATGATGGCGGAACTGACGGTGGATGATCTGGATATGGCAACGATCTCCCGCTTCTATCCCGATATCGACTGGGAGCAGATGGTGGCGGCCATCAACCGCGCCGCCGGTTATGAGATCACGGAGGAGGAATTCCTGGCGGCGCAGGAAGCTGCCTTCGTCGAAGGGCAAAATATCTTCTATCAGGTCGGTGCCTATACAGTCGGCGGCCATGATCTGATGATATCCTGCTACACCACGCCGCCGGATATCGTGCGTGTGCTGGATCCCACCGCGGCAATATCCGATGTCACTATTCCGGATGATGAGCTGCTCCACGCCTATTTCCGGGATCACGAGCTCTATGAGCTGGTGCGGCAGAACGGCGCCAACTGGAACCCCAGCACGCTTCCGGAGAACAATATGCCGGAGGTGGAGATCACCCCGCTTGACGGACTGTCTTTCCTGCCGGATAAGGCAGAGCTGAGCACCCAGACCTTCACCTATGAGGATCTGACGGTGGAGGTGACGAACGTGTACTACACCGGCAAGGGAACCGTGCAGGAGGACGAAAATCAGGTCTATGAAAACACCTACTTCGTGGTGTGTCCCGGCGCCACCTTCACGGTGGTATCCAGCGGCGTGGAGAATGACAGCGACGGCGTCCCTCACGCCAACTGGAAGTTCTATGACCCCTTCAACGGCACCGTTGAGCTGACGCCCGGCGGCGGGCCCTACGAGATCACAGCCAACGCCTCTATCGGCCGGGAAGGCTTCTCCATGCTGCGCTTTGACCAGTATGACGGCTGGCTTCAGGTGCCCGCCGCCGACCCGGTAGAGGTGGTGCGCAAGGCCATTGAGGCGGACGCTCAGAAGCCCGCCACCGTCAGCACCCGCGTGATCTCCGCCGCCATCGACGAGACGGAGACGGCGCGCGTCGCGGCCATGTACAGCGACGTTGACCTGGCCCAGTCCTATGGCTGGATCGACAGATCCATCGCCGACCACTTTGTGGCGGTCAAGGCGGTGTACGAAGCCCGGTACGACAGCGCTTTGACCTCACGGGTGAGCGGCACCGTCACGGAGTATTTCTATCTCAGCCAATATGACGACGGCAGATGGTGCATTGTGAATAACGGTCAATGGCGCATCGTGACCAACAGCATGTGATCAGCAGGCTGAAAAAGTGACCGGTCAAAGACCGGTCACTTTTTTATGCTTTTTCCGGCTTGGCGTCGAAGCCGTCCTGCCAGTGGGAGAAGCGGAAGTACAGGAAATAGATCACCGAGCTGAGGGCCCAGGTGAGGGGATACGCCCAATAAACGTAGACGATCTGGTGAAACAGGCGCATCATCAGCATGATATACAGGATGCGGATCACGCACCAGATGGACAGCATGATAGCCATGGGGACGAAGGCCTTGCCCGCGCCGCGGCAGACGCTGGCCACCGCGTGGGAGAAGGCCAGCAGGAAGTAAAAGAGGGAGATGGTGCGGGTCTCCAGCACGCCCAGGGCCAGCACCGCCGGCGTTTTGGAGAACAGGCCGATCAGCGCCGGGGCGGTCAGGTACGTCAATATACCGATGACCTCGGCAATGGCGGGTGCGGCCAGGATGCCGAACCGTGCGCCCCGGCGGGCCCGCTCCTTCTGCCCCGCGCCCAGGTTCTGGCTGACGTAGGTGGTGATGGCCATGGAGAAGCTGGTGACCGGCAGGAAGGCGAAGCCCTCGATCTTGGAGTACGCGCCGTAGGCCGCCATGGCGTCCTTGCCGAAGGAGTTGATGTTGGTCTGCACCACCACGTTGGCCAGGGCGATGACGGAGTTCTGCACCCCGGCGGGCAGGCCGTAGCGCAGGATCTCCCGCAGCAGCGCCCCGTCGATCCGCAGGGCGCTCCAGCGGAGCTGGAAGATGGTGCCCTTCTTGGTCAGGTGCAGCAGGCACAGCACCACGCTGACCGCCTGGGACAGGATGGTGGCGATGGCCGCCGACCACACGCCCCACCGGAACACGCCCACGAACAGCAGATCAAGGGCGATGTTGGTCAGGGACGAGACGATCAGGTAGTACAAGGGACGGCGGCTGTCGCCCAGTGCGTTCATGATGCCGGTGAAGGTGTTGTACATGACCACCGTGCCGATACCGGCGAAGTAGCAGCGGAAGTAGCTGACGGCGGCGGCCATCACCTCCGGGTCGGTCTCCATCCACCGCAGCAGCGTGGGGGTGAAGCCCACGCCCACGGCGGTGAGGAAGATGCTGCTGAACAGGCCCAGCAGCACCGTGGTGTGGATGGTGCGTGACACCCGGTCATAGTCCCCCGCGCCGAAATAGCGGGAGATGGCCACGCCCGCGCCGGTGGCCGCACCGGCGAAGAAGCTGACCATCAGGAACACCAGCGGGCCCGAGGCGCTGACGGCGGCCAGGGCGTTATCCCCCAGGAATTTGCTGACGATCAGCGCGTCGGCGGTGTTATAGAGCTGCTGGAAGAGCTGGCTGAGAAAAATCGGGACGGCAAACACGCTGATGAGACGCCAGGGAACGCCGTGGGTCATGTCCTTGGTTCCGGCGGACGCCATGGGATCACGCTCCTTTCGATAGAAGAAATTTTGCGGCAAGATAAGCGCCCAGACCTTGCGTCTGAGCGCTTGATTCTTTATTTGTTGCGCCAGGTGGAGGGGCTCAGCAGCACCAGCAGGGGCATCAGCTCCAGGCGGCCCATCAGCATGATCAGGGCCAGCACCAGCTTGCTGAACCAGGAGAGGGGCGCGAAGTTGGCCATGGGGCCCAGCGCGCCCAGGGACGGGCCCACGTTGCTGACGCAGGTCAGCGCCGCCACGAAGGACTCCGTAAAGCCCAGCACGTCCAGCGATACCACCAGCGTACCGGCCATCAGGATCATCAGATACGCCACCTGGAACATGTGGGCAGAGGTGACGGCCCGTTCGTCCACGCTCTGGCCGTCCATGGTGATGACGGACACCCGGTTGGGGTGGATGATGTGATCCAGCTCACGCCGCAGGCTCTTCACCTGCAGCATCAGGCGGCTGATCTTCATGCCGCCCGCCGTGGAGCCGGCGCAGCCGCCTACATACATCAGCAGCACCAGGATGCACCGGCTGAAGGTGGGCCACAGGGTGAAGTCCTTGGTGGCGTAGCCGGTGGTGCTCATGATGGTGGTGGCCTGGAAGGCGGCGTCCTTGGCGGACTCATACCAGCCCTGGCCCAGCTCCACATGCAGATCCACGCAGATGAGCGTGATGGTGACGGCCAGGATCAGCAGGTACCAACGCAGCTCCTCGCTGCGCAGGGCGTCCTTGATGCGGCCCCGGACAACGGCGTACAGCAGAGAGAAATTGATGCCTGCCAGGAACGTAAAGGCCACGATGACCCAGGTAATGGCGTCGGACTGGTACTCGGCGATGGAGGCGTTCCGGACGGAGAAGCCGCCGGTGGCGATGGTGGTAAAGGCATGGTTCACCGCGTCGAACCAGGACATGCCCGCGATCTTCAGGGCCACGGCCTCCGCCGCTGTCAGCACGATATAGATGGTGTACAGGATCTTGGCGGTGCCGCCCACACGGGGCACCAGCTTGGACTTGATGGGGCCGGGGCTCTCGGCCTTCATCAGGTAGTAGGCGCCGTCGCCCAGATGGGGCGTCAGGGCAAGGAACAGCACCAGAACGCCCATGCCGCCCATCCACTGGGTCTCGCTGCGCCAGAAGAGGATGCTGGGCGGCATGGTCTCCACCGAGTCCAGAATGGTGGCGCCGGTGGTGGTCAGGCCGGAGGCCGTCTCAAACAGGGCATCCACAAAGGAGGGGATAGTGTCCGACAGCAGATACGGAAACGCGCCCAGCAGCGTCAGCGCCACCCAGGCCAGCGCCACGGCGGCATAGCCGTCCCGGCCCTGCATCCGCATGCGGTTCACCGGCACCAGATAGCCCAGTGAGCCCAGAATACCGCACAGCAGCGCCGAGGAGAGGAACGCCTCCCAGCAGCCGTCGCCATATCCCAGGCTTACCAGCAGAGGCAGCAGCATGAAGCCTGCCTCCACCCACAGGATATAGCCCACCGTGCGGGTGATCAATCGAATGTTCATGAAACAGATTACCTCTTTGGTTCAAAAAGATAGGCAGTTATCGATATTATAGTCCCTCCCGCCGGAGACTGTCAAGTCTAACGGGTTCTTTACCGGCGGCGGCGCGCATAGGGATAGAGAGAAGATATGAAAAATGCCATGAAAAAGGAGCGATGCCCATGTTCCGGAAGCTGCGCTATCTCTGGGCCTTCCTGCTGGCGGCAGCAGCCGCCGTGCTGCTGCGGGGACTGGCCCAGGCCCTTCCCTGCCCCGCCACGGAGGTGCTCTCCCCCACGAACGAAAGTCCCTGGGAGCTGGGCAAGCTGGTGTTCTGGCCGTACCTTGCCGCGGCGCTGCTGCTGTGGCGGCTGGAGCCGGAGGACGGCACCTCCCGGGGCGGACACTGCGCCGCCCTGCTGGCCGCCACGGCGCTGATGATCCTATTATGCCGGCTTCTGTGGGGCGTCATGCCCCTGTGGCTGTTGTTTTCCGCCGCCGCGGCAGGCGGCATGGCGCTGTATCACCTCCTGCTGCGCCGCCGTCTGCGGGGCGGTGAGCTGGTGTGGTATCTGCTGGCCATCCTGCTGGGGGTGGCGTATCTGATCCTGACGGCGCTGCCCCTGACGGGCGGCATTTTTCTCGATCCCCGTGACGCGGCAGTCATGGGGGTGATACCGTTTTGATAACTGTCATGAAATCTTCGATTTCATTGCCAAAAGAGATTGCGGTCGACTGCGCGCACCCTCTGGGTGCACTGGCGACCGAGAAGTATTTTTCTGACGCACGCCCAACGGAAGTCCCCTTGGGGGACATGTCGTCAGAAAAATGATTTGATTTTTTCGCGCCTGTACCCCAAGGGCACTTGTTTCGCTCCGCTCCACTGCGCGGGCGCGAACTCTGCGAGGCCACTATAAAAGCAGGGCTTTCCGAAAGAAAAGCCCTGCTTTTTATCAACCGATATGCTTCAGCGGTTCCTTCCTGTCCCGCTGGATCTGCTTGAGATAGCGCTCCTCCTCGCTGAACACGCAGCCGCAGTATTTCTGCATGTAAAAGCCCAGCTCACGGGCCTCCTGCTGTCCGGCGCGGAAGCCGGGGCGGAAATCCCGGTACAGGAACTTCACGCCGTAGCGGCGGGCCATCTCCTCGGCAATCTCCGCCATCCGCTCGTGCTGCTGGTAGGGACTGACGAACAGGGTGGAGGTGAAGCTGGAAAAGCTGTTCTCGGCGGCAAAGCGGGCCGTCTGCTCCAGCCGCACCGTATAGCAGTGGCCGCAGCGGTGGTCGATATCCCCGGCCACGGCACGGCAGAAGTCCCGCAGGCCGTAATCCTCCTGCACGATCAGCTCCATGCCGATGGTGGGCGCGTAGGCCATCAGGGTATCCCGACGGGCCTTGTACTCCTGATAGGGGTGGATGTTGGGGTTGAACCAATAGGATACCGGCTCGATCCCCTCGCCGCGCAGTTGGTGGATGCAGGCCACCGAGCAGGGGGCGCAGCAGGTATGCATCAACGTTTTTTCCATAGCTTCTCCTTCAGGGCCGTCAGTCCGCCGCTCTTCCTGGCCTGATAGGGCCGCACGGAGAAGAAGCGGTCACACACCTTGCGGAAGGGCGCCCGCTCCAGCTCCTCAAAGAACTTCTGCCGATCCGGCGGCGCGGCAGTTGCGCAGCGCAGGGCCGCGTCGCCCGCCACAGCCTCCTCCAGCGTCCGAAGCTCTCGCTTCAGAGAGAGCTGGTCGAAGATATGGGCGCCCTTGACGGTGTTGATCAGCAGCAGGGACATGCCCTCCTTCTGCTGCTTGGGGTAGAAATCCTTGGGGGCATTGCGGAACAGGGCCATGGTCAGGTCGCCGGGCCGGTTCACGTTGGCATAGGCGCAGTGATAGCAGGCGGGCCGCAGGAACAGCCGCCGCAGGATGCCCCGCCCCGGCTGGCACTTGCCCAGGGGCGCGTCGAAGGTGCCGCCACCCTCGAACCATACCCGGAACCGGCGATCCTTCTCCCCCTTCAGCTTGTCGCAGAACCGCACGTCCACCGCCTGGCGGCGCTTGACGTAGACCATGGACTCCACGAACCTGGCCCACACGCCGGGGGAACCCACGCCGCTGCAGGCGAAATCGCAGGTCAGCAGCTTCTCCGGATGCTCACCCAGAAAGCGGTACAGCCCGTCCACCTGGCACGGTGTGCCGGAAAACAGCACGAACCGCCCCTGCTCCAGATAGAGCTGCACCTGCTGGAACGTCTCGCCCAGCTCGCTCTGGATGGGCTTCGCGCCCCGCAGCAGCCGCAGATCCTCTTTATTCTTCACGGCCATGTGCCGCACCTGGAGCTTCTCATCCAGCGCCGCGCCGAACACCACGCCGCCGCACTCCAGGGCATAGTCCGCCAGCGCCGTGAAAACGCCGCCCGCCGTGGAGTGGGCGCACACGGCGCTGTCCTCGTTCCACACGGCGAACACCGCGCTCTGGCCCCGCACCTCCCGCTGCTTCAGCACGGGACACACATGGGCACAGTGGCCGCAGCTCACGCAGCCGTCGGTGATCTGGGGATAGAGAAAGCCCTCCTTATCCCGCACCATATGGATGGCGCCCTTGGGGCAGCCGCTGGCACAGGCGCCGCAGCCGGTGCAGCGGTCATGGGCCGCCAACTGGGGCTTTACCGTCTCCGTCATGGCACACGCCTCCTTGTTTGCATACAAAACTATTTGATATTATACCACATCGCTATCCGGTTGGCAAGCAGCGCCGTTTTCCGACGGCAGCGGCAGAAATAGGCATATATTAAAACCTGCCGGCAGCGGCAGAAATATCATGTTTTCTTTACAAACGGGTAAAATGGTGGTATAATGATATGTGTATGACCATGCAAAGGAGACACGCGTTATGGGAAAGCTGATCGTATTTGAGGGGACCGACGGTTCCGGCAAGGCCACGCAGACAGAGCTGCTGTGCCAGGCCCTGGAAAAACAGGGCATCCCCTTCCGCCGCCTGGCCTTCCCTCGGTACGGCGAGGAATCGTCGGCGCTGATCCGCCTGTATCTGGGCGGCGCCTTCGGCAGCCACCCCGACGATGTGAACGCCTATGCCGCCTCCACCTTCTACGCCGTGGACCGCTACGCCTCCTACAAGCAGGACTGGGGCGAATACTACCGCCAGGGCGGCCTGTTGATCGCCGATCGGTACACCACCTCCAACGCGGTGCACCAGACCTCCAAGCTGCCGCCGGAGCAGCGCAGGCCCTTCCTGGACTGGCTGTTCCACTTCGAGTACGATCTGCTGGAGCTGCCCCGCCCCACAAGGGTGCTGTACCTGGATCTGCCCACGGAGCTGAGCGAACAGATGATGCGCCTGCGGGAACAGGCCACCCACACCACCGCCGACGTCCACGAGCAGGATGAGGAATACCTGCGCCGCTGCCGGGAAAACGCCGCCTTCGTAACGGACTACTGCGGCTGGACAAGGATCGACTGTGCCAGAGACGGTGTGATGCGCAGCCGCGAGGAGATCCATGCCGAGGTGCTGGACAAGCTCCGCGACCTGCTGTAACACCGAGCTTTCACAAGAAAGGAATATACGACTATGCCCAAAGATCAGAACAACAATTTCGAGACCGCCTATTATAACGCCGAAGAGGTGCGCCGCCAGAGCGCGGGCAGCGGTCATGCCCCCAAAAAGAAGAAGAAAAAGAGCAAGCGCGCCGCCCAGCGCACCGCCATCTACCTGGCCTGCGTGGTGCTGGGCTCCTGCCTGCTGGCCGGGATTGGCTGGCTGCTGTTCAACGACCTGTGCTCCCTGAACAAGGACTATGTAGAGGTCAAGATCACCGTGGACGAGGGGGACAGCGTGGGCGACGTGGCCAAGAAGCTGAAGGACGCGGGCCTCATCAACTACCGGGGCTTTTTCAAGTTCTGCGGCATCTTCTTCCACGCCAGCAAGAACATCGACCCCGGCGAGTATGACCTGAACAGCGACATGGACTACCGCAGCCTGATCCTGCATATGCACGACTACGAGGCCGATAAGGTCAACGAGGACGGCTGGATCAAGGTGGTCATCCCCGAAGGCAAGACCGTCAACGAGATCATCGACATCATGACCGAGGCCGGTATCTCCACCCGTGAGGAGCTGGAGGACGCCTGCGCCAACTTCGAGTTCCAGAGCTACAGCTTCCTGAAGGAGGACATGCTGGGCAAGGTGAACCGCATGGAAGGCTTCCTGTTCCCCACCACCCAGGCCTTTGACCCGGAAAAGACCGCCGTGTACGACATTGATACCATGCTGACCAACTTCGTCGCCCAGTTTGACGACGACATGATGGCCGACATCAATTCCAGCGGCTACTCCCTGTATGAGATCGTCACCATGGCCTCCATTATCGAGAAGGAGGGTATCGGCGACGAGACCGAACGGAAGAACATCGCCTCCGTCCTGTATAACCGTCTGAACACCACCGACCGGGAGACCTACGGCTATCTGCAGTTGGATACCACCATCTACTATGCCCTGTCTCTGGAGGGCAAGGACAAGACCGCCTTTGACCAGAACATGGACAGCCCCTATAACACCTATAAGTATCCCGGCCTGCCTGCCGGCCCCATCTGCTGCCCCGGCCTTGACTCCATCAAGGCGGCCATCTACCCCAACGACACCGAGTATTACTACTTCGCCGCCGGTAAGGACGGTGTGAACCACTTCTTCAAGACCTACAACGAACATCTCGCCTTTATCAACAGCGACATGTACCAGCCTGACTGATGGAACGGAAAAAGCCTGAATTGCTGTCCCCTGCCGGGGACTGGGAAAAATTGCAGATGGCCGTGGCCTACGGCGCCGACGCGGTGTACCTGGCGGGCACCGCCTTCGGCATGCGCTCCTTCGCCGGTAATTTTACCGACGAGGAGTTGCCCCGTGCCGTACAATACGCCCATGACCACGGCGTGAAGGTGCATGTCACCGTCAACACCATGCCCCGCAGCGGCGAGGTGGAGCGGCTGCCCGCCCATCTGGAGCGTCTGGACGACGCCGGGGTGGACGCCCTGATCGTGGCCGATCTGGGTGCCTTTACGCTGGCGGGCAAATACGCGCCCCACTGCCAGCGGCACATCTCCACCCAGCAGTCCATCGCCAACTACGCCTCCGCCGCCGCATGGTACGACCTGGGCGCCACCCGCGTGGTGCTGGCCCGTGAGCTGAGTCTGGACGAGATCCGCACCATCCGGGCCAAGGTGCCCAGAGAGCTGGAGATCGAGACCTTCTGCCACGGCGCCATGTGCGTCAGCTACTCGGGACGGTGCCTTTTAAGCAACTATATGACGGGGCGGGACGCCAATCGGGGCCAGTGCGCCCAGCCCTGCCGCTATCAGTACGCATTGATGGAGGAAAAGCGCCCCGGCGAGTACTTCCCCGTGTTCGAGGATGAAAAGGGCACCTATATCATGAACAGCCGCGACATGTGCATGATCGACCATCTGGACGATCTGATGGACGCGGGGGTGGACTGCCTGAAGATCGAGGGCCGTGCCAAATCCGGCTACTACGCCGCCATCGTCACCGGGGCCTACCGCCATGTGCTGGACGACATCGCGGCGGGCCGCCCCATCGACCCGGTCTGGCGTGACGAGGTAGAGCACGTCAGCCACCGGCACTACTCCACCGGCTTTTTCTACGGCCAGCCCGGGCAGTATTACGACAACGCCCGGTACATACGGGACTGGCAGATCTGCGCCGTGGTGACCGGCTGCGATGCAAACGGTCTGGCCACGCTGAGTCTGCGGAACAAGTTCGCCGCCGGTGACGAGCTGGAGGTGGTGGGCCCCGATACCCGCCCCTTTACCATCACCGCCCCGGTGATGACCGACTGCGACGGTCTGCCCCTCCGTGAGCCGAAAACGCCCCAGATGGTGTTCACCATGCAGCTTCCCAGGCCGGTACCGCCCCTCAGCTTCCTGCGCCACGCCGTGGAGCTGAGCGCCAAAAACTAACATGCAAAAAAGAGACCCGTGCGTAAGCACAGGTCTCTTTTTCTGTATCAGTCGATGGTTTCGAGCTTCAGGCCGCCGCTGGTGGTGTCCACGGTAATGACACCGCCGCCGCTGCCGAAGACATACGCGCCGTCTCTATCCTGCATCAGCGGGATATCGTACTCCATGTCGCCGGACACCGTATCATACGTCAGCCGGAAGCCCTGGATATTCCCGGATATCGCCAGGCTCACGTCGCCGCTGACGGTGGCCAGATCCGTCTGGCTGGGCATCCCCCGCAGCGTCAGGTCGAATTCGCCGCTGGTGCTGCCGCCCTGGATCTCCCGGAAGCTGCCGTCCAGCGCGATCTCGCCGGACACCGTGTTCAGCTCCGCCCGGGCGTTGTCGCCCCCGATCCATCCGGTCTCCAGATCGCCGGAGGTACTGTCAAAGGTAAAGGTATCCCACACTGTCAGCGCCGGAATGTCAAAGTCGGCGGACACACCGCTGAGATGTACGGCCAGCAGCTCCTCCGCCACCGACCGGGGCAGGCGCACCGTCAGATCCTTCTCCGGCAGGTTGGTCAGGTTCAGCCATGCATCGCTGGTATAGCGGATCGTCAGGGCTTTGCCGCCCTCCACCACCATGGCGTAATCGCCAAGGGTGAGCCCGTGTACCGTCTCCGTCACGGTGATCTCATCCCCGCTGGTCAGCAGGACGTGCACATCACCCTGGATCCACTCGATGTCCAGCGTGTCAACGCCCTCCGCCGGGATGGTAACGGTGCTGCCTGTATAGTCGCCCTCGGCATCCGGCTCCGCCGTGGACACCACTTCCCATTTTCCCGTGGCGGGATCAAGGTGTACCCCTCGCAGGTCGCCCAGCCGTCCGCCCATGGCAAAGCCCGCCGCGGACAGGCACAGGCCCAGTCCTACCAACACCGCCGCCACGATCAGCGTGATCTTTACCGATTTCTTCATACATTCTCCTCCTTCCGGATGAACAGGCCCTTGATCTTATGGCCCAGCCACACTGTCAACTGCCACAGCAGCTTGCACAGCTCCACCGTCATCAATCCGCCCAGCACGCACAGGCCCAGCAGCACCAGTCCCGCGCCCAACAGCATCAGGCCCAGCGGCAGCGTCATGGCCGCGGTCCGGATGGCAATGATGGGCGCGGCCACCACGGCCACGGCCAGTCCGATCACCACAGCGATCGCCGCAAAGCCCAGCGCCCAGATGGACACGAACAGCGCCAGCACGATAGTGACGCCCGCCAGCAGCAGCGGCACCCACACGGGGCTGCCCACCACCGCCAGCACGATGGCCAGCGGCGTCCAGCCGCTTCTGGGCTTCATGCGGGTGCTGACCAGCTTGGAAAGCGGCATCTCCTGCAGGATGCTCTGGGCGATCTGGCTGGGACTGCCCAGCTTGGCGGTCGCCTCCGCCTCGGTCATGCCCTCCTCCATCATATCGTCCAGCAGCTCGCTGTAATACTCCAGATTCTTCTGGCGCTCCTCTTCCGATAGCTGCGCCAGCGCCCGCTCCAGCAGGCGCAGAAAATCAGCCTTGCTCATGTTGCAGTCCTCCCCTGATAAATTCATACATCGATTCCAGCTCCTTCCAATCCTCCACAGCGGCGGCCAGTTGCTGCCGCCCCTGTTCTGTCAGATGATAAAACTTCCGCAGGCGGCTGTTGTGCTCCACGCTGTACACCGTCAGCGCGCCGCCGCTCTCCAGCCGCCGCAGGATGGGATACAGCGTGGATTCCGACACCTGCACGCACACGGACAGATCCTTCACGATCTTATAGCCATAGGAATCCCCCCTGGCCAGCGCCGACAGCACGCAGGCTTCCAGCAATCCCCGCTTCATCTGTGGGTCAAGCATATGTCATGCCCCCTTTCGCGTTATACTATACATCACATAGTATTGTGTGTCAAGAGGGTATTTGAAATATTTTGCACAAAAAAGAGACGCTCTTGTGAGCGTCTCTTTTCTATCCGATTTACAGCCGGTACGTTCCGTCGCCGTCCGCCTCCAGCGTCAGGCCGAAGAACGTCCGCAGCGCCCGCACCATGTAGGCCGTATCCTGGGCGCCCGCCGTCTCGAAGGCGGAATGCATGGCCAACTGGCCAAGGCCGATGTCCGCCATATTCAGGGACACCTGGGTGTTGGCGATGCTGCCCAGGGTAGAGCCGCCCGCCATATCCGGCCGGTTGGCGTACCGCTGGAAGGGCACCTCCGCCTTTTCGCACACCGTCTGGAACAGCGCCGCCGACACCGCGTCGGTGGTGTACTTCTGGCTGGCGTTGTACTTCAGCACCACGCCGCCGTTCATCCGCACCGTGTGGTTCTTGTCGGCATACTCCGGGTGATTGGGGTGCACCGCATGGGCATTGTCGCAGGACAGCAGGAAGCTGCCCGCCGCCATGGTGCGCAGCGTCAGGCCCAGACCGTCGCAGATACGCTCCAGCGTCTCCAGAAGGAATGTGGAGGCCGCGCCCTGCTTCGTCTCGCTGCCCACCTCCTCGTTGTCGAACAGGCAGTACACGCAGGCGTTCCGGCTCTCCTCTGCCGTCAGGAAGCCCTGCAGGGAGGCGAAGGCGCATTGCAGATCGTCCAGCCGGGGCGCGGAGATGTAATTGCCCCATTCCACGCCAGGCTGGGGGTTATAGAGAAACAGATCGTATGTCAGCAGATCCTCCTCCGCCGCACCGGCGGCCTCGGCCACGCGGCCGCGGAAGCCGCCCTTTTCGCCGTACAGGGGCTGCATATCCACAGCAAAATTGTACTTCATGTTGCTGTTGGCCTCACGGTTCATGTGGATGGCCACATTGGGGATCAGCGCCGCGATGTCCTTCAGATCCACCAGACGCATGGCGATGCCATTCTCTGTCCGCACCATGGCGCGGCCCGCGATGCTGAGGGGCCGATCCATCCAACTGGCGCACAGCATACCGCCGTAGCCCTCCACGCTGAGACGGGTGTCGCTCTCTCCCGCCAGCTCGGCATTCTCCTTGATCTTGAAGGTGGGGCTGTCGCTGTGGGCGGCGGTCATCATGAAGCCGCCGGGCCGGCCCTTGGGCAACCGGAAAGCGATCAGCGACGAGCCGTTGCGCGTCACATAGTACCGTCCGCCGGGCTCCAGCGTCCACTCCTCCGTCTCCCGCAGCGGACGATAGCCCTCCAGCTCCAGCAGCTTCGCCGTATGATTCACCGCTTGAAAGGCCGTGGGACTGGCGGCAATATAGGAAAACAGCGCCTGATTCATGGTGATATCCTCCCTTTATATAGTATCACAAGTTTACTCTGTCTTGATGGCCTCCATGGCCTCGGCCTTCTCCTCCTGCACCACCAGGATGAAGCCCCACACCAGCAGCGGCAGGGACCACAGCGCGCCCCGGATGCTCCAGAAGTGGGCCGCGCCCACGCCGATGGCCGCGCCGATGTGGAAGCACAGCAGTGTGGACAGGAAGAAGCCCATCCGCTTGAGCTGCTCATGACTCTTGTTGCACAGATACTCCGCCAGCGCCAGCGACGCCTGCTTGGTGTTGTTGGTGGAGAAAATGGTGGAGCTGTAAAAATTCTGGGCGCCCCGGAAGCTGCTCCACTGGACGCTCATGGCAAAAAAGATGGGATACAGCGCGATCACCACCTCTGTCTCCGCCGGGATGAAGCACTCTCCTATCGCCGCAGCCGCCGTGATGATGGGCGACAGCCGCCGCATGTCCACGCCCCACTTGAAGGGCAGCAGCACCGTCAGCATGGTGCCGATCACATAGACCAGAAAGGCCCCGAAGTGCTCCAGCACGTTGAAGCCCCGGCCATACAGGGCGTCGATCACCAGCTCCAGCAGGTTCATGGTCTGGGCGCTGCCCATAACGCCGCCCCGGCACATGATGGCATAAGCCCCGAAAAAACCGCCCACGCAGGCAAAGGCCAGATGGCGGTACCAGTCGATATTTTTTCTTTTGTAAAGAGGCATACAGTTTCCTCCCGCGCAAATCTCTTCAACAGTATAACATACTTTCTCTTTGGGGCAATGGTGAAAACGACGAAAAAACGCAAAAAATACCGTTGACAACGACGAAAGATGTGGTAAAATAAGGGCAACATTGCGATACGGCTATGAGGAAACGAGTCCGCCGCGGCCACCCAGAGCGAGAAGGGGTATTGGTGCAAGCCCTTCGGGAACGGCAGGCAGGACAGCCACTTCCGAGCCTGCGGCGATGAGCCGCACGTTTCGTCCCCGTTACCGGACGACTGAGATGACGGCACAGCCGTCAAATTAGGGTGGTACCGTGAAGCGTCGCTTCGCCCCTATGTGGGGCGGGGCGTTTTTGTTTTTGGAGGTGCGATATGAGCTATCACATCATCGACATGGCGTCCGATCCCCGGTGCGGCCAGTTCGCCTATTTTCGGCAGATGGCCTACCCCTTCGCCGGGATCACAGCGGAGATCGACATTACGAACTTTATGGCCAATAGAGGCCAGCGCCCCTTCTTCCTCAGCTTTCTCTACGCGGTGACCAGGGCCGCCAACGCCGTTCCCCAGCTCCGCCGCCGCATCTTTGAAGACGGCACGGTGGTGGAGTTCGACTGGTGCCCGCCCTCCTACACCGCCATGAAGCCGGACGGCGTGTACGTCTACTGCACGGTGGAGGGGGACCTGCCCTACGACGATTTCATCGCCCTGGGCCACCGGCGGCAGCGGGAGGTGCTGGAGCGGGGCACCCTCACCGAGGACGGCGACGCGAGGGCTTTCTTCTTCGTATCCAGCCTGCCGTGGCTGTATTACTCCCAATTAGAGCACCCTATGGTAAGCCCCGACGACAGCAACCCCCGCATCAGTTGGGGCAAGTACGTCACGGTGAATGGCCGCACCACCCTTCCGGTGTCGCTGCTCGTCAACCACGCCTTGGCCGACGGCCTGCACATCTCCCGGTTCTTCCGGAACCTCGAAGCAGAGCTGGCAGCGTTGGCCAGTCAATGGAACCAATAACACAATAAAATTTATCATAAAAGGAGCGAAACACTATGAGTCATCCCTATCACGGTCTGAATGAGCTGCGGGAGATGTTCCTGAAGTTCTTCGAGACGAAAGGCCATCTGCGCCTGCCCAGCTTCTCGCTGGTACCCCAGAACGACAAGTCCATCCTGCTGATCAACGCCGGTATGACCCCCATGAAGCCCTGGTTCAAGGGCGAGGAAGAGCCCCCCTGCCATCGCGTCTGCACCTGCCAGAAGTGCATCCGCACCGGCGATATCGACAACGTGGGCCACACCGCCCGCCACGGCACCTATTTCGAGATGCTGGGCAACTTCTCCTTCGGCGACTACTTCAAGCATGAGGCCATCGCCTGGAGCTGGGAGTTCCTGACCAGCCCCGAGTGGGTGGGTCTGGAGCCTGACCGCCTGTACCCCTCCGTCTACGAAAGCGATGACGAGGCGTGGAACATCTGGCACGACGAGATCGGCATCCCCGCCGAGAAGATCTTCCGCTTCGGCAAGGAGGACAACTTCTGGGAGCACGGCTCCGGCCCCTGCGGTCCCTGCTCCGAGATCTACTATGACCGCGGACCCGAGTACGGCTGCGGCAAGCCCGGCTGCACCGTAGGCTGCGACTGCGACCGCTACATCGAGGTCTGGAACAACGTGTTCAGCCAGTTTGACAACGACGGCCACAACAACTATACCGAGCTGAAGCAGAAAAACATCGACACCGGTATGGGTCTGGAGCGTCTGGCCTGCGTGTGCCAGAATGTGGACAGTCTGTTTGATGTGGACACCGTCATGAACATCACCAACAAGGTCAGCGAGCTGACCGGCGCCCACTATGGTGAGAGCCATAAGCGTGATGTCTCCCTGCGTGTCATCACCGACCACATCCGCAGCGCCACCTTCATGATCTGCGACGGCATCCTGCCCAGCAATGAGGGCCGCGGCTATGTGCTGCGCCGTCTGCTGCGCCGCGCCGCCCGCCACGGTAAGCTGCTGGGCGTCAACGAGCCGTTCCTGTATCAGGTGGTGGACACCGTCATCCACGAGAACGAATGCCAATATCCCGACCTGCGGGAGAAGCAGACCTATATCACCAAGGTCATCCGCACCGAGGAGGAGAACTTCGCCCGCACCATCGACGGCGGCATGAAGATCTACGGCGACATGCTGTCCGCCCACAAGGCCAAGGGCGAGACCGTGTTCTCCGGCGAGGACGCCTTCAAGCTGTACGACACCTTCGGCTTCCCCATCGACCTGACGGCAGAAATGGCCGCCGAGGAGGGCATGACCATCGACGAGGATGCCTTCAAGGCCCTGATGACCGAGCAGAAGGAGCGCGCCCGCGAGGCCCGCAAGGCGCTGGGCGATCTGGGCTGGGCCGGCGTGGAGTTCGGCAAGGACATGCCCGCCACCGAGTTCGTGGGCTATGACTACGACGCCATTGACGATGCCCACGTGCTGGCCATCGTGGCCGAGGGTGAGCTGGTGGACGAGATCGTCTCCGGCATGGAGGCCATCGTGGTGCTGGATCAGACCCCCTTCTACGCTGAGATGGGCGGTCAGATCGCTGACCACGGCCGCATCACCGACAGCGACAGCATCGAGAATCCCGACGAGAACTGCGCCCTCCTCTTCCACGTCAACAACGTCCAGAAGAACAAGGGCGGTAAGTTCATGCACTACGGCAAGCTGCTGAAGGGCTCTTTGAAGGTGGGCGACACCGTGGCCGCCTCTATCGACACCGTCCGCCGCGCCGCCATCCGCCGTTCCCACAGCGCCACCCATCTGCTGGATGCCGCGCTGGTGAAGGTGCTGGGCGACCACGTCCATCAGGCCGGCTCTCTGGTGGAGCCCGACCGCCTGCGCTTCGACTTCACCCATTTCGAGGGCATCACGCCCCAGCAGCTCAACGAGGTGGAGGATCTGGTGAACGACGCCATTCTGGACGGTCTGACCATCACCACCGAGGAACTGCCGCTGGACGAGGCCAAGGCCCGCGGCGCCGTGGCCACCTTCGGCGAGAAGTACGGCCAGACGGTCCGCGTGGTCACCATGGGCGACTTCTCCATGGAGCTGTGCGGCGGTACCCATCTGGACAACACCGCCAAGGTGGGCATGTTCCGCATCAAAAGCGAGAGCAGCGTAGCCTCCGGCGTCCGCCGTATCGAAGCCACCACCGGCCGCGTGTCCATTGACGAGACCCGCCATGGCCGCAACACCCTGCTGAAGGCGGCCCAGTTCTTCAAGACCGCCCCCAATACCATTCTGGAGCGCATGGAGCAGCAGGCCAACGAGATGAAGGAGCTGCGCCAGTCTTTGGAGAAGTTCAAGGCCGAGGCCTCTCTGGGCGAGGCCAAGCAGGTGATGGCCTCCGCCAAGACCGTGGGCGGCCTGCACATCATCACCGGCACCCGCCAGAATCTGGACGCCAACG
>CAKTZN010000011.1 GCA_934635545.1 uncultured Oscillospiraceae bacterium
GGGCGCTGTCCAGGATACCATCACCGGCGAGGCCAAGGCCGACCTGTTCGGCAACATCCAGAAGGTGGTCTCCGGCCAGATGACCGCCGAGGAGGCCGTCATCTCCGCCATCGCGCTGAACTGACAGGACTTCTTCATCCTACATAAGCAGATCATACAGTCGCCGCGAGGGCTGCTGCACGGCAGCAGCCCTCGCAGTGCATAACAAGGACGGTGAACCCCATGCTTTCCACCATCTATAAGCGCAAAACGCCGCTGCTGGTCTTTCTGGTACCGGCCTTCCTGTTTCTGGCGGTGTATCTCTATTACCCCTTCATCCAGAACATCATCAACACGTTTCTGAGCATCGGCGGCCTGGGCCGCGCCGCCGACGGCGTCAACACCCCCTGGTACGAGAATTACCAGCGGCTGCTGACCGACCCCAACATGCGCACGGCGCTGAAGAACACGGCCCTGATGATCGTGTGCACCGTGGTGATCCAGGTGGGCGTCGCCCTGATCCTGGCCCTGCTGGTGGACACCATCCGCGTGGGCGCCCAGGTGTTCCGCACGGTATACTTTTTCCCCATCGCCATCTCCGCCACGGCGCTGGGCCTGCTGTTCAACCTGATCTTCCTGTACAAGGGCGGCATGGTGAACCAGGTGCTGCTGGCGCTGGGCAAGCTGCCCTATGAGGTCAAGCCAAACGGCAAAATGATCGTGGAGTGGCTGGACTGGAAGGATCAGGCCCATTACCTGTTCACCATGTTCCTGCCGGTCATGTGGCAGTATGTGGGCTTTTACTTCGTCATCATCGTCACGGGCCTGAACAACATCCCCCAGGAGCTGTACGAGGCGGCGGCGCTGGACGGCGCCAGCGGCTGGAAGCGGACGAAACACATCACGCTGCCCATGCTGCGCAACGTGCTGTGTACCTGCGTGGTGCTGGCGGTCACCGGCGCGCTGAAGGTATTCGACCTGCCGTGGGTCATGTTCGGCGCCGGCATGCCGGAGAATATGGGCTGGCTGACGGGCACCTATATGTACGACCAGACCTTCAACAAGATGAACGTGGACTACGGCTCCACCATCGCCGTGTTCATCGTGGTGCTGGGCGTGGTGCTGTCCAACGTGGTGAACCGGCTGTTCCGCCAGTCGGACGATTTGTAAGGAGGCGGCCCTATGACCAAGAAAAGAACGCCGGTATCCAAGGTCATCACCTATACGGTGCTGTGCCTGTGGGCGCTGACGACCATATACCCCTTCCTGTGGGTGATCCTCAACTCCTTCCGCAAGAAGGGGCTGATCCTCAGCGACTCGTTTTCCCTGCCGCTGGGCGACGCCTTCACCTGGGAGAACTATCTCACCGCGTGGGAGCGGTCCGACTTCAAAAACGCGTATCTTAACAGCTTCGTTATCTCCGGCAGCGTCACCATCGTGGTGGTGCTGCTGGCGGGCCTGGCGGCCTATGGCCTGGTGCGCTATCGCTTCCGCCTGCGGAAGCTGCTGTACGGCCTGATCATGGCGGGCATGATGTTCCCGGTGTTTTCCACCATTATCCCTGTGTTCCGGCTGGAGGTCATGATGGGCATCGCCGGTACCGGCAACCGCTGGCTGAGCCTTCTGGCGGTGATCCTGCCCCAGATCGCGGGCAACCTGTGCTTTGCCATCATCGTGCTGATGGGCTTTATCCAGTCGGTACCCATCGACCTGGAGGAGAGTGCCTATCTGGACGGCTGCAATGTGTTCCAGATCTATTTTCATATCATCATCCCCGCGGCCAAGTCCTCCTTTGCTACGGTGGCCATCTTTGCCTTCCTGTGGAGCTATAACGACCTGTTCACCCAGTCCTTCTTCCTGCGCTATCCCCAGGAGCGGGCCATTACGGGTCTGCTCAACGAGATCAGCTCCCAGGCCGGTGTCAACTACGGCCTGATGGCCGCCTCGGTGGTGCTGGTGGTGATCCCGGTGCTGATCGTCTATGTCCTGCTGCAGAAGCACATCGTCCGGGGCCTGACGGCAGGCGCGGTGAAGGGATAACGGTTGCAAGTTCCCCCTGTTTTGGTGTATGCTGTTGGCAAGGAAGGATGTGGAGCGATGTATCGCGTGGTATTGATCGACGATGAACAGATCATTCTGGAGGGCCTGCGCCGTGTGGTGAAGTGGGCGGACTACGGCTGCCAGGTGGCCGGCACCGCCGAGGACGGTGCCGCCGGCGCGGCGCTGATCCGTGAGCTGCGTCCGGATATGGTGTTTACCGATATCCGCATGCCCGGTGTGGACGGACTGACCATGCTGGCGGGTCTGCGCAGCGAGTTTCCCCGGATGCAGATCACGGTGCTGACCGGCTACCGGGATTTCTCCTACGCGCAGGAGACCATCCGCTTGGGCGTGACCCGCTTTTTGCTGAAGCCCTCCAAAATGGACGAGATCCGCGAGGCGCTCTCCGCCATGAAGGAGCGTCTGGACGCGCTGCCCCGCGAGGAGGCGGCGGAGCCGGAGGAGACGGAGAGCCAGCAGCAGGCGGGCAACTTCCTGGTGAAGCAGGCCATCGCCTATATCCAGGAGCACTACCGGGAGAAGATCTCCCTGCAGGAGGTGGCGGATCAGTGCTACATCTCCCAGTGGCATCTCTCCAAGCAGTTGAACCGCTATGCGGGAAAGAGCTTTTATGACATTCTGAATTCTGTCCGTATTCAGGCGGCCTGTGAGCTGCTGGCAGATCCCGGTCTGAAGATCGGCGAGATCAGCGAGCTGGTGGGCTATGCCGACGTGGCGCACTTTGCCCGCACCTTCAAAAAGCTGGAGGGCGTCAGCGCCAACGAGTACCGGAATCGGCTATGAACCGGGGTTCGCAGCTTCCGCGCCGCGGACGCTGCGAACTTTTTTAACGAGAAAAGGAGACTGCTATGCTTCATTTGAAAGTGCTGCGGGCGGAGACATCGGCCGATGTGGGCCGCCTGGCCGCCGACCAGTTCCAGGAGGTCGTCTGCGCCAAGCCCGCCTGTGTGCTGGGCCTGGCCACCGGTTCCACGCCCATCCCCCTGTACCGGGAACTGGCGGCGCGGGAGAAGGCGGGCCTCATCGACTTCTCCCGCGTGCGGTCGGTGAATCTGGACGAGTACAAGGGCCTCGCCCCCGACCATCCCCAGAGCTACCGCCGCTTCATGCAGGAGAATCTCTTTGACCACATCTCCATCCGCCCGGAGAACACCATGGTGCCCGACGGCCTGACCCGGGACGTGGACGCCATGTGCATGGCCTATGAGCGGGCCATCGAGGATTGGGGCGGCGTGGACCTGCAGCTACTGGGCCTGGGGCACGACGGCCACATCGGCTTCAATGAGCCCTGTGACCATTTCCCCAGTTGGACCCACGAGGTGGCGCTGACGGAGACCACCCGCCGGGCCAACGCCCGGTTCTTCGCCAGCGAGGCGGACGTGCCGGCGGCGGCCTATACCATGGGTATCGGCACGGTGATGGCATCCCGCCGGGTGCTGATGCTGGTGACCGGCGCGGATAAGGCGCAGGTGCTGCGCAGGGCGTTCTTCGGCCCGGTGACGCCCTGGGTACCCGCCTCCATCCTGCAATTCCACCCCGATGTGACACTGATCTGCGACCGGGCCGCCTGGGACGGCGCCGGTATGGAAAAGGAGGACTGACCATGGAATATCTGGGCATTTCCTATGACATCAGAAATAAGCCTGCCCTGGACGGGGGCTTCATCCCCTTCGCCCCGTGGCGGGAGGCCTATCTGAAGGAGGCGCGCCATCCCATCCGCATTGCCGTGGAGCGGGAAGACGGCCAGGTGGCGGTGTTTGACGCCCGCCTGCGGGAGGAAACGTACCATGACGCCAACCTGCGGTTTCTGGAGCGCACCGTCAAGCTGCTGCTGTGGAGCGTGGGCGGCTGGCACGTCAGCATCTGCGGCTGCGACGGCCTGACGGCGGCGCTGCGGGATATCTATCGCCGCGGCAGTGCCCGGGAATTCGACGTGGACTTCATGGAGACGGTGTTCGAGCGTCCCTTCTTGCTGGAGGCTGTGGCGGAGGCGGACTTCCCGGAGGCGCGCAGCAGCGCCCGGAGGATCGGCGGCCACCTCAACGGCTGCCGCATCGGCTTCGACGCCGGCGGCTCCGACCGGAAGGTCTCCGCCGTTATTGACGGCGAGACGGTGTATTCCGAGGAAGTGGTCTGGCACCCCAAGACCCAGACCGACCCGGAGTACCACTATCAGGGCATCCTGGACGCCTTCCGCACAGCGGCGTCGAAAATGCCCCGCGTGGACGGCATCGGCGTGTCCTCCGCCGGTGTGTTCATCGGCAACGCCCCCATGGTGTCATCCCTGTTCATCAAGGTGCCCCAGGACAGGCGCGGCCCCATCAAGACCATCTATGACCGCGCCGCTGCCGCCATCGGCAATGTGCCCATCGTGGTGGCCAACGATGGCGACGTGACAGCGCTGGCCGGTGCCATGAGCCTCCACGACAGCCGCGTCATGGGCCTGGCCATGGGCACCAGCGAGGCGGTGGGTTATGTAAACCACGAGGGCTGCATCCTGGGCTGGTTCAACGAGCTGGCCTTCGCCCCTGTGGATCTCAGCGATCAGGCGGAGCGGGACGAGTGGTCCGGCGACATCGGCGTGGGCTGCAAATACTTCTCCCAGGACGCGGTGATCAAGCTGGCCCCTACTGCCGGCATCGCCCTGGACGCCGCCATGACCCCGGCGGAAAAGCTGAAGGCGGTGCAGCAGATGGCGGAGCGCGGCGATGCGCGGGCCCTGGCCATTTTCCGGGATATCGGCGTGTATCTGGGCCACACCCTGCCCCTGTACGCTGCCGTATATGACCTGAAGCACCTGCTGGTATTGGGCCGCGTGGCCTCCGGCGCAGGCGGCGAGGTGATCGTCGCGGAGTGCCGCCGTGTGCTGGCGGAGGAGTATCCCCGGCTGGCGGTGTCCGTGACGCTGCCGGACGAGGCATTCCGCCGCGTGGGCCAGTCCATGGCGGCGGCCAGTCTGCCGGAGGTGTGACATGCGGTTCCATAACGGCAATATCTTCGTGGATGGCCGCTTCGTCCCCGGTGGCCTCTCTGTGGAGAACGGCCGCTTCACCCATGTGCTGGAGGAAGCGGCGGACGGGGAGGGCACCGACCTTCACGGCGCGTATGTGATCCCCGGTCTGGTGGACATCCACACCCACGGCAACTCCGGTGCGGACTTCTCCGACGGCGACGATGACGGCCTTGTGAAGATGGCCGCCTATCTGGCGCACTGCGGCGTGACCTCCTTCGCGCCCGCCTCCATGACGCTGCCCTACGACGTGCTGGAGACGGCCTTCCGCACGGCGGTGCGGCTCCATAAGGCCGCCCCGGCGGGCTGCGCCCGGCTGATGGGCATCCAGATGGAAGGCCCCTTCTTCTCCGAGAAGAAAAAGGGCGCACAGAACGCCGCCTATCTCCGACTGCCGGACTACGATGCCTTTGCCCGGCTCTATGACGCGGCGGAGGGCCTGCTGCGGATCGCGGACGTGGCCCCGGAGCTGCCCGGCGCAGTGGAATTCGCCCGCCGCGCGGCGGAGAAGTGCACCGTCTCCGTGGCCCACACCGACGCCTCCTATGAGGAGGCTGCCGCCGTCTTTGATGCGGGCGCCACCCATCTGACCCATCTCTTCAACGCCATGCCCGGCATCCACCACCGCCGTCCCGGCCCTATCGGCGCGGCCTCCGAACGGGAGGGGGTCACCGCCGAGCTGATCTGTGACGGACACCACGTCCATCCCAGCGCCGTGCGCATGGCCTTCCGGCTGTTTCCCGGCCGTATCTGCCTGATCTCCGACGCATTGCGCTGCTGCGGCATGCCGGACGACCAGTACACCCTGGGCGGACAGGATGTGTTCCTTTCCGGCGGTGTGGCCCGTCTGGCGGACGGCACCATCGCCGGAAGCGCCGCCAATCTGTACGACTGCATGCGCAATGCCGTGGCCTTCGGCATCCCCCGTGAGCAGGCCGTCCTGGCCGCTACCGCCATCCCCGCCCGCGAGATCGGACGGCAGGACGAGGTCGGCGCCATCGCCGACGGCATGCACGCGGATTTCGTGGTGTGCGGCGAGGATCTGACCCGGCAGGCCGTCTATCTGGGAGGAAAAGTGATATAAAGAAAAAAGGCTGCATCTGCCGCGCCGCGGCAGATGCAGCCTTTTTTACACTGTGGGCACCTCATAGGACACGTCGTATTCGCTCCATTGGATGCGGACGGACACCCGTGCGCCGCCGCCGGACAGGAAGGAGTGTATCTCGCACAGTGACCACAGCTTGGTGACCGGATCCTGCTGGCGGAGCACCATGATGTGGCTCTCCTGGGAGTTGGTATAGACGATGTCGTCCAGCACCATGTGGCCCGAAACGGTGGAGCCGTTCAGTGTCAGCGTCTCGATGGTGCTGCCGTTATAGATGGATGTCCGCCGGGCGTCGATCAGAACGCTTGCGTCGGCGACCTTGGGCGCAAGGGTGATACGCAGCGCGGTGGAGGAGGTGCACTGATACGTCAGCACCAGATCCTTCAGGGGCATGACCAGAGCGCTGCCCACTGTGGACAGGTCGGCGTGATATTCGGTGAAGGGCGCGAACAGATTGGGGGTGGTCAGCTCCTGCTGGGATGTCTGAAAATGCAGCTTATAGCTGCGCGGCGTGTCCTCCGCCACGGTGATGACAGGTGTTTCGCCGTTTTCCCCTTTTTCTCCCTGGATGCCCTGTTCGCCCTTCTCACCGGTGTCACCCTTCTCGCCCTGCGGGCCCTGTTCTCCGGTATCGCCCTTGGGGCCCTGGATACCCTGCTCCCCCTTTTCGCCGGTGTCGCCCTTCTCGCCCTGCGGGCCCTGTTCACCGGTATCGCCCTTGGGGCCTTGAATGCCCTGTTCGCCCTTTTCACCGGTGTCGCCCTTCTCGCCCTGCGGGCCCTGTTCACCGGTATCTCCCTTGGGACCCTGGATGCCCTGTTCACCCTTCTCTCCGGTGTCGCCTTTTTCACCCTTGGGGCCTTGGATCCCCTGCTCTCCCTGAGGCCCGGGGCAGCCCCGGTCGCCCTGTATCCCCTGGGGGCCGGTCTCACCCTGGATGCCCTGCTCACCGACAGGCCCCTGCTCACCGGCGGGGCCGCGCGCTCCCTGCTCACCCCGTTCGCCTCTGGGCCCCATAGGCCCCTGCGGGCCGGGATCACCCTTTGGCCCGACGGGCCCCGGTCACCCTTGGGCCCGATAGGTCCGGGATCGCCCCGTACCCCCTGCAATCCGATGCTGCCGGGATCACCCTTGGGGCCGGTGTCGCCCCGTACACCCTGCGGGCCCCGTGGCCCCATAGGCCCGACAGCGCCGCGCGGGCCCGCCGGACCCGGACAGCCCTGGTCGCCCTTGATGCCCCGTGGCCCCATGGGGCCCTGCTCACCCCGGACGCCCTGTTCGCCCCGAGGGCCTTCCGGCCCCATCGGCCCGACCGGGCCCTGGATGGTCACATATGCGCCGCATGCCTCCTGTGAATAGCCGCTGCTGCCTCTGCAGGCTCCCGTATGGTAATTCATAGCCATCTCCCCTTATGAAAGTCGCAAATCGCTATGTCATTCTATGCGCCGCCGGGGCTGCCGGTGCATGGCAAGACCCGGCGCGGAAAATTCCGCGCCGGGTCGGCTGTATGGGGTGTGTATTGCGCTCAGCGGCTGCGGGACGCCTTCTCCTGGCGCTCCGCCTCGGCCCGGGCCTTGCAGATCTCGGCCCAACTGGGCAGCTTGTCCAGCTCAGCGGCAAAGGCCGCCAGCTCGTCGGGAATGGCGATCTTCTGGGGACATACCGCCGCGCAGGCGCCGCAGGCGATGCACGCGCCGGGCCACTTGTCCTGGGGCAGGGCGTCCAACTGCATCTTCACCGAGGAGCCGCTGCCCACCCGGAGCTGATTGTACTTGTGCAGCAGGTCGGGGATGTTCAGCCCCATGGGGCACCCGTCGCAGCAATAGCGGCAGGCGGTGCAGGGCACGGAGTTCTTCATCCGCTCCGCCGCCTCCAGCAGGATGGCGTTCTCCTCGTCGGACAGGGGATCCAGATGGTCGAAGGTCCTGATGTTGTCCGCCATCTGGGCCATGTTGGACATGCCGGACAGCACCATGGCGATGTTGTCAAAGCCCTGCAGCCACCGGAAGCCGAAGGAGGCGATGCTGTCCTCCGGGCGGATGGCGTGGAGCTTCTGCTCACTTTCGGCGTCCAGTGCCGTCAGCTTGCCGCCCCGGACAGGCTCCATCACCCACAGGGGGATGCCCCGCTGCTTCAGCAGCTCGTACTTCTCCTTGCCGTGCTGCATGGTCCAGTCCAGGAAGTTGAACTGGAGCTGGCAGAACTCCATCTCGTTGCCGTAGCGATCCAGGAAATCCGTCAGGCAGGGCAGGTCGGCATGGCTGGAAAAGCCCAGGTGCCGGATGCGGCCCTGCTTCTTCTGCTCAATGAAATAGTCCACGATGCCCCACCGGGGATCGTCGTATACATGTACCGAGTTTTCATACACATTGTGCAGCAGATAGAAGTCGAAGTACTCCACCTGGCACTTCTCCAACTGCTGCTCAAAGACGTTGGCGGGATCATAGGTCTCCGCCACCATGTGGCCGGGGAACTTGGTGGCCAGATAGAAGCTGTCCCGGGGATGCTTTTTCAGGCATTCGCCCACCACGATCTCCGACCGGTTCTGCATATAGGGCCACGCGGTGTCGTAATAATTCACCCCGTGTTCCATGGCGTAGTCCACCATCTGCTGGGTCTGCGCCGCGTCGATCTGGCCGTTTTCCAGCACCGGCAGGCGCATGGTGCCAAAGCCCAGCATGGAAAGCCTGGTTCCCTTGAAGTCACGGTAAATCATTTTGCCATCCTCCCATCAATATAAGATCGTCCTATTGTATCACACTCCGGCGGATATGACAATATCCGCCGGAGTGTGGGTTTATTATGCAACCCTACTGCTGTTCCGCAGCTCCAGGGGGTAGTCGTTGGGGTTCTCGATATCTACTTCGTTGCCCCAGAAGGTGCAGCAGTCCAGGATCAGTCCCGCCCGCTCACCGGGGATCCGCGCGATCTGCAGGGCGGTGCCACTGCGGGTAAAGGTCACGTTGTTGATGTTGCCGCCGCAGAAGCTGCTGAAGCTGCTGTCCAGCCGCAGGGCCACGGCGTTCCGGTCAAAGCGCACATCCTCCTCGCAGAACAGCCAGCCGCCGTCGTTGGCCCGGGCGGCGATGTCCCAGCCGGCAAAGCGGCAGTTTTTCAGGCGGACAGGGGCATAGGCGTCCAGCCCCACGCCGCCGTCGCCGGAGAAGATCAGCCCCTCCAGCGTCACCTCCGCCGGTGCGCGCGCCCCGGCGCTGATGGGTATCGCCGTCACCGGCGCGGCCAGCACCGTGCCGTCCTCGTGGCCGTACAGCGTCACGCTGCAGCCGATGGACAGGGGCGCGTCATAGGTGACGCTGGGCAGATAGAGGGAGACGGCTTCCGTTTCGCCGGACTTCAGGGCGATATCGTCCAGCAGTGCCTGAAGCTGCGCCGCCGTCTCCATGGGCGTGTCCTCCCAGCGGTATGTCACCTCTGTCTGGGCGGCGTATTCCACCGCCTGCCGCAGCGTGACGGCGTCGCCGTTCTTCATCTCCAGCGTCCATGTGATCTCGTTGAAGCGGCAGCCGCTGCTTCCGGTCATCTCCCGGTACAGCAGCGCGTCCGTGGCGGCGGCATAGTCGAAGGTCGGCTCGTATAGAACGCAGCATTCGCTGCCCTCCGGCGCGGTGACGGCCACTGTCCAGTCCGCCATCAGCGCGGAAAAGCCCGTCCTGGCGTCCTCTCCGCTGTCCGCGTCCTCCACATAGAGGGACAGCGGGCCGGTGTCGGTGACATCCGGCGCCAGCAGGCGGCTCTGATAGCCCCGAGGCGTGCCGCTGCCGTCAATCCCGGGGCTGAAGGCGGCGAAGATGTGATAAAGCCGCCCGTCTGTGCCCTCGTAATAGGTCTGGCACGCCTGCCCATACCGGACGGCCATGTCACCGTCCTCCATGGAAAGGGCGGCGGGCGTTTCCGCGGAGCGCTCCGGCGCGCCGCGCAGCAGCACCGCGCCCACCGGCAGCGCCAGCGCCAGCAGGGCGCACAGTACGCCCACCCACCACTCCTTTTTGCCGCTGGGGATCTCCGCCACGGTGTACCGCCGTAGCTGCGAGGCGGTGCACCGCGGGCAGAAGGCGGCCTCCTCCGGCAGGAGAGCGCCGCACTGTATGCAGTTTTTGCTGTTGCGTGTCACAATGGTTCAGGCCTTTCCAAAAGGGATTTTTTCTCATTCAAACCGGCAGGTATCCGTGTCGATCCGATAGTGCCCGGGGTTGTCGATATCCGTGCCGTTGCCGCTGAAGCGGCAATCGCTCACGACCAGCCATGTGTCGGCGGGCAGCCGGTCCACCTGCAGGGCCACATCGTTGCCGATAAAATCCGTATCCTGCGACCAGCCGTAGGAGTTGGTATGGCCGGTGGAAAACCGCATCGCCGCGGCGTTATCCGCAAACGTGCAGCCGGACAGGCTGTACAGCCATCCGCCGTCCACCGCCTGGGCCGCCACGTCCCATCCCGAGAACCGGCAGCGCTCCAGATAGGTGGGCGCGGCGGCGGAAAGCCCCGTGCCGCCCGTGCCGGTGAACGTGACGTCGCACAGCCGTACATAGGCGGCGCTGCGCGCCGTGTCCGTCAGCGTGTCCACCGTCACCGGCGCGGCGAACACCGTACCGCTGCCCCGCAGCTCCACCGGACAGGGGATGCGGATCGCCCCGTCATAGGTGACATCCGGCAGCAGGAGCTTTACCATGGTGTCGGCGTCGTACTGCCGGGCGATGTCGTCCAGCAGCGTCTGCAATTCCGCGGCGGTGTCCATGGGCGTATCCTTCCCGTCGAAGGTCACCACCTGTTGCACGGCATATTCCACCGTCTGCCGCAGCTCGATGGCGTCGCCGTTCTTCATTGCCAGCGCCCACACGATCTCGTTGTGGGTGCAGGTGCCGTCGCCGGACAGCACCCGGAACAGCAGCGCCCCGGTGCCGGCCCAGTCATAGCTGGCCTCCTGCAATTCGACCCGCCCCGTGGTGCTGTCCGGCGCCGTCACCGATACCGACCAGCCCTCCAGCAGCGCCGAAAACGCTTCGTTGGCGGTCTGACCCGTCACCGCGTCCGTGACGAACACCGTGGCGGGCTGGCTGTCGTGCAGCCCGGCGGGGATCAGCTTCGCGTCGTACCCCACAGGATCGGTGCCGCTCTCCCCCTGGGGCGAGAAGGCCGCGTAGACGTGGTACTCCCGCCCGTCCGCGCCGGTATAGTAGGTCTGGCAGGCGGCCAGATACGGATCCGCGGCCTGCACCGGCGGCTCATCCGCCGTGGGCGCCTCCGGCGATGCCGTGTCCTGCCGCAGCGCCAGCGTCAGGCAGATGGCCGCCGCCAGCGCCAGACATGCCGCCGGCACCGGCCACCGGCGTCTGCGCCGGGGCATGGGCATGGCCTGCCGCTGTAGCTGCGTGGTGGCGCAGTGGGGACAGAAGGACGCCCCCTCCGGCAGCGGCGCGCCGCAGTGGATGCAGATGTTGTCATGCTTCTCAGTCATAGGGCATTCCGCAGCTCCTGTACAGATCGATAGCGCTGGTCGGGGTTCATCATGGTGCACTTCTGCACGATGTGCCCGGCCTTGCCTCCGGCCAACTGGCGGGAGGGATGCTGACCCGTCAGCATCACGTTCAGCAGCACGCCCAGCGAGTAGATGTCCGCCCGCCCGTCGGTCTGGGACAGGCCGAACTGCTCCGGCGCGGCATAGCCGGTGGTGCCCAGGATCACCGTGTCGGCGGCGTGCTCCGGCTTCACGATGCGGGAGGCGTCAAAGTCGATCAGCACCGCGTCGCTGCCCCGCAGGATCACGTTGCTGTCCTTCACATCCCGGTGCACCGCGCCCAGCGCGTGCAGCACCCACAGCGCCTCGCACACATCCTGGGTCACCTTCCGTGCCTCCGGCCAGGTCAGAAGTCCGCCCTCCAGCAGGAACAGCAGCGTGTCACCCTGGATATACTCCTCCAGCACCGCCACCCGGCCGCCTGCCTCGCCCACCTCCTCGATGTGGGGCAGATGGGGACAGTCCACCGCCAGCAGGCGGCGGTATACGTCGCCGCTGCCCATGAAGTGGCGGAACACATAGCGCTTGCCGGTCTCCCGGTGCCGCAGCAGCGTGATCTCGCCCCGGGCGCTGCGCTTCAGCACCTTCACCTGGTCAAAATACAGCTTCACCGCCCGCATCAGCTCGTCGTACATAAAAAACCCCCTACCCTATGCAGCCCGCATATTGTTTTCCGGGAAAAAATTCGTTACAATATACAGTATAATAGAAAAGACTACCAATGTAAAGGCGGCACGAGAAAATGGAACGAAAGAACACAGATCAGCTCCAGCAGGAGCTGATGACGGGAAACGACCTGGATCGCGTCCTGACAGACAACGACAACAGCTTCCAGCAGCACGACCTGCAGGAAAAGCTGCAATCCCTGTTTGACCGGCGCAGCATTTCCAAAACGGCCCTGGCCAAGCAGTCGGGCATCAGCGAGGTGTATCTTCACCAGGTGTTTTCTGGGCGGCGCACCCCCTCCCGCAACCGGCTGCTGTGCCTGTGCTTCGGCCTGGAGGCCACGGTGGAGGAGGCCCAGGATCTTCTGCGGCATGCCCGCTTCGCCCCGCTCTACTCCCGCGACCGGCGGGACGCCATCCTGATCTTCGGCCTCAGCCACGATATGACACTGACCCAGATCAACGACAAGCTGTATGCCGAGAATGTGGATACCCTCTGCTGAAGAAGAATAGAAAAAGGGTACGGAAGCCGCTGGCTTCCGTACCCTTTTTTGCCCTGCCGTTCCACTTTACAACCACCGGAAAGTGCGGTAAAATAAAAAAACTGCAAAGAATCAGGAGGCGTCCCATGACCGTTACCGTTTCGCTGCCCCAGGGCGGCTATCCCGTCCATATCCGGCGGGGGATCCTGCGTGATGCCGGGAATCTGCTGCGCCCGCTGGGCATCCGCCGCTGGGCGGTGGCGGCGGACGAGACCGTGGCGGCGCTGTACGGCGCCGTGGCGCTGGACAGCCTCCGCCGCGCGGGGCTCTCCGCCGAAGTGCTGACCTTCCCGGCGGGAGAGTGCCATAAGACGCCGGAGACATGGCTTTCCCTGTGCCGCGATCTGGCCCGGCGGGGCTTTACCCGCGCCGACGGTCTGCTGGCCCTGGGCGGCGGTGTCACCGGCGATCTGGCGGGCTTTGCCGCCGCCGCCTATCAGCGGGGCATGCCGCTGGTGCAGATGCCCACCACGCTGCTGGCCCAGGTGGACAGCGCCGTGGGCGGCAAGACGGCGGTGGATCTGCCGGAGGGCAAGAACCTGCTGGGGGCCTTCTATCAGCCCCGTCTGGTGCTGGTGGACCCCGACTGCCTGACCACCCTGCCGCCCCGGCAGATGCGAAGCGGCGCGGCGGAGGTCATCAAATACGGCCTGATCCGGGACGCCGCCATTCTGGACGACATGGAAGCGGAGACGCCCGACTGGGAGGCGGTCATTGCCCGCTGCCTGACCATCAAGGCGGCGCTGGTGGCCGCCGATGAGCACGATACGGGCGTGCGCCGGCTGCTGAATTTCGGCCACACCATCGGCCACGCCATCGAGGCGGCGGGCGGTTATGAGGCCTGCACCCACGGCGAGGCGGTGGCCGCCGGAATGGCGGCCATCCTCCGCTGGCAGCTTCGCCGGGGCGACGATGTGCAGGCGGCCTATGACCGTCTGCTGGTGCTGCTGGAGCGCTGGGGCCTGCCTGCCGGGCTTCCTTGTGACAGCGAGACGGTGCGCCGCTATCTGGCGCGGGACAAGAAGCGTGAGGGCGACACGGTTCACGCCGTGCTGCTGCGGGCGCTCGGGGACGCCTGTGTGGAGGACGTTCCCCTGTCCGCGCTGTGGGAGGCGACGCCATGATCCGGCGGCTGTATCCGGCCCGCCTGTGGGGCACGGTGTCCGCGCCCGACAGCAAGAGCGCGTGGCACCGGGCGCTGATCTGCCGCTTTCTGGCGGGTCAGCCCCTGCCAGAGCGCCTGTCCGGCGACGATGTGAGCGCCACTCTGAACGGCCTGCTGGCGCTGGAAAGAGGCGAGAGCGTCATCGACTGCGGCGCCTCCGGCGCCACGCTGCGGTTCCTGCTGCCTCTGGCCATGGCCCTGGGCCGCACCGGCGTGTCCTTTACGGGAACGCCCCGCCTGCTGGCGCGGCCCCTGTCCGCCCCCTATCCGGTGGCGCGGACGGCGTCGGGCTATGAGATCACACAGCCGCTGCGGCCGGGCCGTTACGCCCTGCGGGGCGACGAGACGTCCCAGACCGTCAGCGGCCTGCTGATGGCGCTGCCGCGGCTCTCCGGGCCGTCGGAGCTTGTGCTGACCACGCCGCTGGTGTCCCGGCCCTATGTGGATATGACGCTGGACGCGCTGGCGCGCCATGGCATCGCCGTAACGGCCGGGGAGAACGGCTGGCGCGTCCCGGCGCCCCAGACCTTCCGGCCTGACGACACCCCGGTGGAGGGGGACTGGTCGGCGGCGGGCTGGTGGCTGACGGTCGATGCCCTGCAGGGGGGCGGCGTCACGGTGGAGGGCCTCTCTCCGCGGAGCCGCCAGAGCGACCGGGCCATTGTAACGTATCTGAAAAACCTGCCGGAAACGGTGGATGTGTCCCAGACACCGGATCTGCTGCCAACCCTGGCCCTGCTGGCGGCCATGACGCCCCGGACCACCCGCTTCACCGGCGGCGCGTTCCTGCGCCGCAAGGAGAGCGACCGCATCCGGGCCGTGGCCGCGGTGCTGTCGGCCCTGGGCGTGTCGGTGTCGGAACAGCCGGACGGCCTGACCGTTACCGGCGGCAGCCCCCTGGAGGGCGGTGTGACGCTGGACGCCTTCGGCGACCACCGCATCGCCATGCTGTGCGCCTGCGCGGCGCTGTTCTGCCGGAAGCCCATAGAACTGCGGGGTGGGGAATGTGTGTCGAAATCCTACGAGGATTTCTGGCGCGATTACACCGGACTGGGTGGAAAAGTGATAGAATTGGATTAAAAGTGGAGGAAAGTGATGCTGGACTATACGCTGTTCGGGGAATCTCACGGCCCGGTGGTGGGGGTGCTGCTGCGGCATGTTCCGGCGGGCATCCCGGTGGACGCCCTGCAAATGGAACAGGCGCTGCTGCGCCGCCGCAGCACCGGTGGGCTGTCCACCGCCCGCCGGGAGACGGATCAGGTGCAGATCCTCTCCGGCGTTTTTCAGGGGCATACCACCGGCATGCCCCTGGTGATGGTGATTCCCAACAGTGATGTACATTCACAGGATTATGACGCCCTGCGGACGGTGGCCCGGCCCGGACATGCCGACTATACCGCCCGTGTAAAGGCGAAAGGCTTTGCGGACTACCGGGGCGGCGGACACTTCTCCGGCCGCCTGACTGCCCCATTGGTGGCGGCGGGCAGCATCGCCAGAACGGTGCTGGCCAGCCAGGGCGTGACGGTGTCGGCCCGCATCGTGGACGAGGAGGCCCTGCGCCGCCGCGCCGCCGAGGCAAAAGCGGAGGGGGACAGCGTAGGCGGCCAGATCGTCTGCACCGTCACCGGCCTGCCCGCCGGGGTGGGCGGCCCGGACTGGTCCGACGCGGTGGAGAGCGAGATCGCCCGCCATTTGTTCGCTATTCCGGCGGTGAAGGCCGTTGGCTTCGGGGTGGGGGAGGACTTCGCCGCCCTGCGGGGCAGCCAGGCCAACGACCCCCTGCGCACCGACGGGATGCGGGTCTGGACGGAGACCAACCGCAATGGCGGTATCAACGGCGGCATCACGAACGGTATGCCGGTGGTGTTCACCGTCACCTTCAAGCCCACGCCCACCATCGCAAAGCCGCAGAATACCGTGGATCTGGAGCGGATGGTGAATGTGAGGCTGTCCGCCGCAGGAAGACACGATAGCTGCATCGTGCTGCGGGCGGCACCCATTGTGGAGGCGGCCGCCGCGCTGGCCATCTGCCAGCTCTGGGAGACGGAACCGGAGGATGATCTGGCGGAATATCGGGAGAAAATAGACGAGATTGACGAAGAAATCGTTGCGCTGCTGGCCAAACGGCTGCAATTAGGGTGCGGAATTGGTACATTAAAGGCCGAAAAAGGACAAAAAATCCGCGATAAAAACCGGGAGGCGGAGGTGCTGCGCACCCGCGGCGACATGGCCCCGGAGTTCCGCCCCGCCATAGAGGCCATCTTTGAGACCATCATGGCCCAGACACGCGAGGTGGAAAAATGACCCGGCATCTGATCCTGATCGGCCTGCCCGGCAGCGGCAAGACCACCGTGGGCCGCCTTGCGGCGGAGAAGCTGGGCCTGCCCTTTGCCGACTGCGACACCCTGATCCAGCGGGAGACCGGTATGACCATCCCGGCCATCTTCGCGGAGAAGGGGGAGCCGTATTTCCGTACGGTGGAGAGCCGGATCCTGGCGGCGCTGTGCAGCGGCCCGGCGCAGGTCATTGCCACAGGCGGCGGCGCCGTGGTGGCGGAGGAAAACCGGAAATTACTGAAAAAACAGCAGACGGTGGTGTTTCTGGATCGGAAGATCGGGGATATCGCCCAATGCGTGGGAAACCGGGAGCGGCCGCTGCTGCGGCAATACACGCTGGAGGAGCTGGCACGGCAGCGGCGGGCGTGGTATCTGGACTGTGCCGGGGCCGTTGTTTCTGACGGCACGGCGGAGGAGCTGGCGGCGGAGATCGCCGGGATATGGAGGAAGGCATGAAATTTTTGATTCTCAACGGCCCCAATCTGAATCTGCTGGGGAAGCGGGAACCGGACATCTACGGACGGGGTACCTATGCCGAATTGTGCCGGGAGATCGCGGAATACGCCGAAAAGCGCGGCAATCAGGCGCGATTTGTGCAGTCCAATCACGAGGGCGTGCTGATCGACGTGATCCAGCAGGCGGGGGAGGACGGTACCGACGGCATCGTGCTGAACCCCGGCGCGTACACCCATTACAGCTACGCCATCCACGACGCCCTGCGGGCCATCAGGACCCCGGCGGTGGAGGTACACATCAGCGATATTGCATCCCGTGAGCCCTGGCGGCAGGTGTCGGTGACGGCGCCGGCCTGCGTGGGCGTGATCGCGGGACAGGGCTTCGCGGGTTATCTGCGGGCCATGGATCTGCTGGAGGAGAAGTACCAGGAAGCATGCCGTGTGTAAAGGAGAAAACATGTACAAGCTCTGCGTGATCGGCGACCCGGTGGCCCACAGTCTGTCGCCGTCCATCCACAACGCGCTGCTGGCCCGGCGTGGGCTGGCGGGCAGCTATACCACCGTGACCGTAAGGGCCGGGGAGCTGGAGGGCTTTCTGGCACAGGCGCGGCGGGGCGACTATGACGGCTTCAACGTGACCATGCCCCACAAGCAGGCCATTCTGCCGCTGCTGGACGCGGTGGAGGGCGACGCGGCGGATATGGGCGCGGTGAACACCGTGGTGGTGCGGCAGGGCCGGGCTGTGGGCTACAACACCGACGGCGAGGGCTTTGTCAGGTCGCTGCCCTTTACAGCATCCGGAAAACGGGTGCTGGTGCTGGGCAGCGGCGGTGCGGCCTCGGCGGTGAGCCGGGCGCTGCGGCGCGCCGGTGCGGCGGTGACCATCTGCTGCCGCCATCCGGAGAAGACGGCGGGCTGGGACGTGGAGACCCGGCTGTGGCGGGAGCTGCCCGCGCTGGCGGGGGAATGTGACCTGCTGGTGAACGCCACGCCCCTGGGTATGACGGGGCAGGAGCAGTTTGCGGATTTTGGCTTTCTGGACAACTGCCGGGGGTGGGTCTATGACCTGGTGTATCAGCCCCGGGAGACGGCGCTGCTGGCGGAGGCGCGGAGGCGAGGCCTGCCGGTGATCGGCGGACTTGCGCTGCTGCACGCCCAGGCGGAGCTGGCCTTTGCGCTGTTCGTGGGATGATGGAATACGACAAAAAGACTGACGGTGCGGCGCACCGTCAGTCTTTTTGTTCATCGAAGGGAGTGGGAATGACGCCTTCTCTGGCCTCAAATTCCCGGATGCACTGGCGCAGCAGGTAGACGATCTGTCCGTTGGCAGAGCGGCCTTCATACTGGGCGATATACTTCAGCTTATAGTGAAGGGTGGGGTCGATCTCCAGGCCCAGATGTTTGTTGTTCTTGTTGCGCATGGGACACCTCAAAATCATCTTATTTTGGGTTTATTTTAAGATGATTCTGTGGCAGATGAATAAGATTTTTGTCATTGCTTATATATCCCTTCAAAAGCCTCCAAGCCTTGATATTTCAGGGCTTTTGGCGCTTCTTTCGTTTTTGCTGTCATGCCGGAAACCTACGCAAATTTCCGTAACTCTACGCAGATTTTCGGGCAAATGGTGTAGTAATTGGTGTAGTGGCTGCGATTGCTTCAACCTGATTTTCTCTGCGGCTCCGGTGCGGCAAACCCTCTAAAATCAATGATCTTTGCCATCTGCTCGGCGGCGCGGTCATAGCTCGCGTGCGTGTAAACATTCAGCGTGACGCCCACATCGGAATGTCCCATGACATACTGCAAGGTCTTGATGTCCATACCAGCGTTCGCCATGTTCGTGCAGAAGGTATGGCGGAACACATGAGGCGTGATGTGCGGCAGAGGCTTGTCCGGGTGCAGCTTTTGATACTTCTTCATCGCCCAGCGCATTTCATTCTCGATGTGCAAGGCAACCTTCGGGCTGTCGTTCTTGTCCAGCAGAAGAAAACCGCTGTACCCGTCAATGATCGTTTCCGTTTTCACGCGCTTGCGGCGGGAGAGAATATTTTGCAGGCTTCTGTAAACCTCATCCGTCATGGGAATGTAGCGGCAGCCACACTCGGTTTTGGTTTTCTCCACATAATACTTGCCGCCGCGCTCCCGGACAAGCTGGTGATCTACCCGGATTTTCCGTCCGGTAAAGTCCAGATCAGCCTTTGTCAGCCCGCAGAACTCGCTGACGCGCATCCCAGTTCCCAGCAGCACCACAAACTCGTCGTAATACTTACAGTAGGTCTTGTCCTCCCGGATGAAATCCATCCAAAGCGTCTGCTGTTCCTCCGTCATGGCAATGCGCTTCTGTGAATCATTGGAAACCACATCGACCAGCTTGAAGTCAAAGGGATTCCGGCGGATCACATCCTCGTTGTACGCCATCTGAAAAGCCGGTTTGACAACGCCCCGGACGCTGGTAAGGGTGCTGTACCCTTTCCCGTCCTCGTGCAGCTTCATGATCCATTTCTGCGCGTCCGAAACCTTGATGTCCCGGATGGAACGGTAACCGAAATCTTCTTTCTTCACCAGATTCAGCACGAAGTTATAGCCGACTTTGGTATTGTAGCGCACGCCCTGTTTGAT